>JAHDHB010000095.1:9291-15003 GCA_020631545.1 Saprospiraceae bacterium
TTACCGTCAATTCTGGAGATTTATTACCTTGTATCAATGAGCAAGAACAAATTGATATCAGCCTTAATATTCTTGCAGGGCCCAGCACCGTTTCAGAAGATTCCTTACGGATAACGCTTCCTGTTGGTGTCAACTATGTACCTAATACTTTCGTACCTAGTCCTAGCATTCCCACAGCTCCTGAAATTTCCGTAGTTTCTGGTTTACAAACTCTTACTTGGGGAATTGAAGGAATGGATCCCGGAGACAATGCCGATATTTCCATCATTATTGAGTCCTTTGATGTCGCACAACTATGCGGTAATTATGAGATCCTTGTAGAGGCATTCCAAAGTCAAAGTGCATTCTGTGCTACCGCTGGAGGGCCTTGTAGTTATGGTGTCATTTCTAGCGACGACAGAGGTACTTTCTTCGTCGATAAACCACAATTAGCCTTCACCAACGTAACCGCTAACAGCATCACCCTTGCTCCTAATCAAGAAACCATTACGTTTAATTATACCGTTGAAAACTCCGGAAATGAAAACGTTAATGCAGGAAGCATTGTAACTATAGATATTTATGACGATGTAGATTTAAATGGCACTTATTCGACAGGTGATGCACTAATAGGAACGACTACAACCACTGTAGGAATTTTATCTGGAAGTTCTGTCAATTTTTCAGAAACCATCACCGTTCCCGCTGGTCCCTCCTGTAATATGGTTGCCGTACTTGACATCAACAATAACTGCCACTGTTCTACAGCTAGCTCCTTCCTCATCGAAGGAGACCTAGACCAACAGTATGACCTTCAACCTTTTGTATGTTCAAATGAACCTCTAGCCATTGGGCCAGATGCCATTACAGGATTCTCCTACGAATGGGTACCTGTAGGTGGAGCATTAGCCTCCGCCATTGCTCCTAATACAACCACGACACCTGCTACCTTCCAATACCAAAATCTTACCGGTAGCAATGTCGAATGGCAATACATTCTTCGTACAGATAGAGGTGATTGCTATGCTGTTGATACTGTTACCCTTACCATTTACCCTGAATCCGTAGGTACTTCCAACACCTCTGTTTGTCAAGCAATTCCAGGGTGTAATTCAGGTACTAGCGATTTCCAACTGGTAGGCCCAACAGGAGGTTCCAACTACAATTGGACCATTAGCAGTGGAGACTTAGGCGCTACCATTGACGATCCGACCATCGCTTTGGCAAATGTAAGCTCTGCACTTTCTACAACTACCACTTTCGACCTAACCTATACCGATGCCAACGGCTGCCCCGGTACGTTCCAACAGGTCGTTACAGCCATCTCTTGTGCTTGTACACAAGTTGGTGATTTTGTCTGGTTAGACAACAACCAAAATGGTATACAAGATCCTGGCGAAGTGGGTATTGAAGGCGTTACCGTATACCTATACGATGCTAGCGATTTATCTACTCCTGTTGCAGCAACAACGACTGATGCTACAGGACAATACGTCTTTGGCCCTATACCAGCAGGAAACTACGTCATTGGATTCGATACCTCAACACAAAATGACTTTCCAAGCCTCAATCCTAGCCCAGCAAATGCCGCCGGTGATGATCTTACCGACAGCGACGCTGACCTTATAACAGGTTTTTCTCCTGCTTTTTACCTTGGAAATGGAGATGTCAACTTTAGCGTTGATGCCGGATTCTACCCAGAGGAAATAGGGACTATCGGTAACTACGTTTGGATTGATGAAAATGGAGATGGCATAGCCAATGCAGGCGAAACGGGCATCCCCAACGTCACTGTCAATTTATTGGACAACACAGGAGCTATCATTGCCACAACCACTACAGACACAGACGGTGGATACCTCTTTGATGGTTTATTATCAGGAGATTACACCGTTCAAGTTGTTTCTTCTTCCTTACCCAATGGGATGACACAAACGGCTGACCCTGATGCAACTACAGACCACAGCCATCCAGTATCCCTAGCAGCAGGGCAAGAATATCTTGATGCTGACTTTGGATACAATTGGGGCGATGCTTCCGGCAACACCGGCACAGGAGCCATCGGTGACTACGTTTGGGCAGATGTAGACGGAGACGGCATTCAAGATCAAGGAGAAACAGGCATTGCTGGCGTTACCATGACCATCTATTATGATTCTAATGGCGATGGAATTGTTGACCCTGCGGTCGATCAACCCTATACCGCTGCCGTCGATCAAAATGGTGCTTCAGGATCGGGGATGACTACCACTGAACCTGATGGAAGCTATATCTTCCACAATCTTCCCGCTGACCAATACCTCATTGTCGCTACACCTCCTTCGGGCTACAACCAAACGGGCGATCCTGATGCTACAAATGACAACCAAGGCAAAGTCATTGTACTAGCACCAGGCGACACCAATCTCAACCAAGACTTTGGTTATCAACCTGATGGAAGTAATCCTTTAGCAGATATTGGCGATACGATTTACTTTGATGCAAACGCCAATGGAACGCAAGATACTGGAGAAAATGGTATCCCCGGCGTAACCGTTTCTCTATTAGATAATAATGGAAATGTAATTGCTACAACGACGACAGACGCAAATGGAGAATACCTTTTCCCTGACTTACCAAATGGCACTTACACTCTTGTCGTTACAGATACAGACAATGTCTTAAATGACCTACAAAACACTGAGGATCCTGATGGAGGAACACTAGGAGAATCCACCATAACACTTTCAGGAACAGACAACTTAGATCAAGATTTTGGTTACACGCCTTACAGCCAACAAAATGGCGAAGCACTCATCGGTGACCAAGTCTTTATTGATTACAATGGAAATGGTACTCCAGATCCAGGAGAAGGCATTGAAGGCGTTACCGTCAACCTTTTGGACAACACAGGAAATCCCATAACATCAACAGTAACAGATGAAAATGGAAACTACTATTTCCCTAATCTTCAACCGGGAGATTACACCGTAGAGGTAGACGAAACCACCCTTCCAAATGGCATGACCAATTCCGTAGATCCTGATGCAGGTACTACAGGAGAATCAAACCTAACCCTAACAGCAGGAGAAATCAACCTAGCGCAAGACTTTGGTTACGTACCTGTTGCAAGCGAAGAGGGCAGCATTGGCAACCAAATTTGGTTAGACAATAATGCAGACGGCATCTACGATGGAAGCAATGGCCCAGATGGAATCCCCAACACGGATGATGATGAAATGGGTATTCCGGGCGTAACCGTCGATCTTTATATTGATACGAATGGAAATGGTCTTCTCGATTCCGAAGATCAATACCTAACCTCCACAAGTACCGATCTTACTGGAAATTATACCTTTGACAATCTTCCTACAGATGGCGCTAATGGTGTAACCTACATCGTAGATGTTACAGATGAAGCGAATATTCTTGAAGGCTACTGGCAATCTAGCGGCACAGCAAATACCGACAATCATGCACAAGCAGATGAGTATATTGTCACCCTAGACGCCACTACACCAAACAACACCACAGCGGACTTCGGTTACTATATAGAACCCGCATCCCTAGGTAATTTTGTTTGGGAAGACATCATCAACAACAACCTACAAGATGCTGGAGAACAAGGCATTGAAGGCGTTGTCGTAACCCTTACCATAACTTACCCTGATGGTACCGTCGTTACCCTTGCAGACTCAACAGATGCCAATGGAAACTACAGCTTTGATAATTTATTACTTGATGAAAGCTTTGACGGTATAGGTACGCCAGCTACACCAAACGTAGGCGGAGGCGACGAACCTTACTACGAAATCAGTATTACTGCACCAGATGGATATGTTTATACCATTCCAGATGTCAATGGAAATACCCAAGACGCAGAAGACTCGGACGACCCTGCGGGTACTCAAGCACAACCCTTACAAGGATATACCGATACTACAGCACAAACAGACCCTACTCAAGAGCCTAACCATTTAACTTATGACTTTGGTTTAGAACCTCTTGAACTAGCTTCCATCGGAAATTATATCTGGATAGACGAAAATGGCGACGGCATCCAAGATGCTGGAGAACCCGGCATTGCCGGCGTTACTGTTATCCTTACCGATAATACAGGCGCTATGATTGCTACAACCACAACAGACACGGAAGGAGGCTATTCCTTCAACGATCTTCCTGTAGGAGAATACACCGTACAAGTTGTCAGTCAAACACTTCCTGAAGGAATGACGCAAACTGCCGATCCTGATGCAACCGTGAATAATCAACACACCACTACCCTAGTTTCTGGTGAAGAATACGAACTTGCAGACTTTGGCTACAATTGGGGTGATGTCACCGCCAACACTGGTAACGGCGCTATCGGCGATCAAATCTGGCTAGATGCAGACGGCGACGGAAGTCAAGACCTCGGCGAAGCAGGCCTAGGAGGCATTACCATAACACTCTATCACGATTCCAATGGAGATGGCATCGTCGATCCTGCTACCGATAGTCCATATACTGGCGCAATAGACCAAAACGGAGCTACTGGAACAGGTACAACCACCACAGAACCAGACGGTAGTTATATTTTCCATAACTTACCTCCTGATTTATATGCTGTCGTCGTTACACCACCAACAGGTTACAATCAAACCGGCGATCCAGATAGTACGACAGATAACCAAAGCGGCCCCATTGCTCTAGCCCCAGGCGACGTCAATCTTTTACAAGACTTTGGCTATCAACCTGATGGTTCAGTTAATTCAAGTGATATTGGAGACACCGTTTACCTAGATGCAAACGCCGACGGTACACAAGACACAGGAGAAACAGGCATTCCAGGCGTAACCGTTTCCTTGCTCAATGCTACAGGAGAGCCTATTGCAACAACTGTTACCGATGCCAATGGAAACTACTTGTTCCCTGATTTACCAGATGGCACTTATACCATTGTTATCACAGACAATGACAACATTTTAGGCACTTTAGACAATACGCAAGACCCAGACGGCGGAACAGAAAATGAAGCGACCGTCGTCTTAAATGGAGCAGATAACCTTGATCAAGATTTCGGATATACACCAGAAGGTCAAAGCCCAACAGAAGGCTTAATCGGTGATACGGTCTTCCTTGATTTAGACGGAGATGGTGCGCCATCCGTGGGAGAAGGCATTGAGGGTGTTGCTGTTACACTATTTACTTCTACAGGAGATGTTGTGGCCACAACCACAACAGATGAAAATGGGAATTACTACTTCCCGAATCTTCCTGCCGATGATTACACCGTCATTGTGGATCCAACCACACTGCCCGCAGGGCTTGAAAACACCATTGATCCAGACAACGGCACAGCCAATGAATCCGACTTAACCCTCACAGCAGGAGAAATTAACCTAGCACAAGACTTTGGTTACGTTCCTGTTGCAGGACAAGAAGGTTCTATCGGAAACCTCGTTTGGACAGACACCAATGCAGACGGTGTAAACGATGGCGCAAATGGAGCAGACGGTATCGCGAATACCGATGACGATGAGCCAGGCCTTGAAGGCGTAACCGTTGACCTCTACCACGACGTCAATGGCGATGGCCTAATTGATTCAAACGACCTATTAATCGGTTCAACTACTACTGACGCTACAGGTGCATATCTCTTTGACAACCTGCCTACTGACGGAGCAAATGGTGTAGATTACATCGTTGATGTAACCGATGAAAACAACGTCCTTGACGGATACTGGCATTCTTCTGGCACAGCCAATACCGATG
>JAHDHB010000096.1 GCA_020631545.1 Saprospiraceae bacterium
CATTAAATTTATAAAAAGAATACTGTGCCTAATACTAAAGGCTGAAAGTCGTGTCCAAGACCGATTTTCGGCCTTTGTTGAACGAAGCGTATCCAAGAGCAATGTAGAATCTATGGACTTTGTGTTAGGGGAGAAATGCTAGAAAAGAAGGGAGATGACAAAACATAAAAAAAGTAGCTACGTTTTTTCCATAGCGTAGGAGCGTAAAATTGAAAAAAATCTTACTGTATACCTGTTTTTACAGAGGAGTTTTCCAAATAAGCATGAGGTAGCTAGTGATCGGAGAATTACGGATGTTTTGCCGTTGCAGCTGTGATTAGTTTAGTCGTGTGTTTTGAAGGACAACATGGGGGGAGTATAGTAAGTGAAGTGTGCAAAACATTCTACGAAAAGCGGTTAAAAAATCAGGTATTAATCCTAGAGCTACTGTACATACCTTGCGTCATAGCTTTGCTACACCTTTATTAGAACGTGGTACTGACTTATATTATGTGCAGTACATTTTAGGGCGTAATTCTTTGAAAATAAACTTATCACGCGCCAGCATTGTCAAAAAAAATGGCTCAGTTGCAAAGTCTGCTATAGTTTATTACCTTTACATCGGTATGAGATATACACGCCATAATGTATTGCGTGGCTTGTGGCGTGTACACGGATTTTGTGTGTCATAATCTACAAATTATAGAATATTGAAAGTTACTAATAGCTTTAAGCTAGACATTGTAAGTAAAAGCAAAAATGGGAAGTTAATCTTGAGTGGGACGTTAAAAAATGAAGGATTAGAACCTGACTCCTATATAAGAATTTCCTTAGAAAATGGAGTTATTGATTTAAAGATTATTGGTTCTGAAAGAGTATTTGGAATGGCAACACTGCGAAAGATAAGACTCGGAGAAAAAATAGAAAAGCATGAAGAACAAAACTATACTTTGTTATTAGAATGTGAATTTGCTGATAAATGGGTTCGAGCCCAAAAGCTTAATCAGAATAAAGAACTGATGATTTTTAACGTGGAATATATTTAAAACAATCGACTTCAAATAACACATGCACATTACCAAAGAAATTTCGTCGAGCAATGAACTTTGCATGTATGCAGACAGCAAACTGATTTATAAAAAGGATTTACACTCAGGGAATTCAAAGATCTTTAATCAAAATTACATTTGACAAATATTGTAATTCCTCTTATGAGGATTTAAATATCAAAAATTATCCTGATTTTATCTGTATTAAAGCGAAAATAAGGTTTTTGACTACCGAGGAAGGTGGTAGATTTAATGGAATAGCAAGTGGATATAGACCAAATCACGTATTTGAATACCATGATAATGGTAATTTGAAAGGAGCATATATGGGTGACATTCAATTTGAAAATCAGGGTTTCCTGAAGCTTGGAAAAGAGTATGAAGTAATTGTTAGATTCCTTCTAGTTCAGAGAATAGAAAAATTCATAGATAAAGGAAGAAAATGGTGGTTCCATGAAGGTGCAAGAAAAGTTGGAGAGGCTGAAATATTAGGATTTGAATTGTAGAAAGGAAGCATAAAGAAGAATAACATACAACAAACACAACCAACGTCCGTGCAGCAATTAGCATGGAACGGGAAATTTATTCTTGGAGTTCTTGTTTTCGCTCATTAAAATTTAGCAATTTTAATTCGCTTTGGTTTCTGCTTGAATTTAAGATTTTATCTATATTCGTTGCTGCACGTCGTGGATTGCCCACGTTCCAGCTAATTATAAAAAAGAAAAGTCAACATCAATTCAAATACAAAATTGTAGTAAATTTGCAGAAAAATTGAAAGCTAAAAGCAGATTATGGTAAGGCACTTTTGGTAAATCTATCAAAAGATTTAGCTCTTAGATACGGTAGAGGGTTCAGTCGAAGTAATTTACAGTATATGAGGTTATTGTACCAATATTATCCGATTTGCCAGACGCTGTCTGGCAAATTATCATGGTCTCATTATGTTGAGTTAGTTTCGATTGATGATGATTTAGCAAGGGCGTTTTATAAAAGCAGGCAATCGAGATGATGTAATGGTGGAGTATTCCATGTTAAATGATAATTCAAAGTTGGTTGTCTCGAAATATCAGATGTACTTGCCCGATATTGAATTGCTTAAAAATAGGGTAAGAGAAATCATTGAGAAATGAGAACTAGTTGGAACAAAGCATAAAATGTTCATGAACGCTAAACGGGTACACGCCATCTATGCGAACCGTATTGAACATTCGACTTTATATGGCACTTGGTAAAAGTTACCAATACTATGACAAGAAAATACGCTATATTTGCCTTGAAATTTCTTCCGAATAGGACTGGAGATAAAAGGTTTTCCCTATACGAGTAATCAACACTTTACTCTTTGTTCAACTAACATACTTACGCCATCTTTTAATCTTGAGCATTTGGGATACTTTTGTGATGGATGGCGTAGGTATGCCTTTATGTTGGCGGTAAGTAGAAAAGATGAAAGATTCACTTGAAAAATACATTAAGTTAAAAGTTGACCATCCTTCTGAAAAGGAGATGCAAGAAATACTTGATATTTTTGAGGTAAAGTATTTTGAGAAGAAAGAATTCATTAAAAGACCATTTTCAATTAGCAAGGAATTGGGTTTCCTTGTAGAAGGAAGTGTGAGAGGGGTTTTCTTTAAAAAAAACGGTGAAGAAGCTACTTTTCGTCTTCTTGAAGAAAATAGTTTTATTGGTGATGCCATTAGCATAATAACAAAAGAAGCTACCCCCATAGCTTTTCAGTGCCTTAGTAAGGTTTGTATATTAATCGCTCCATATGAAAAAGTTCAAAAGTTATTGAAATCAAATCTCGCACTAAATATCGTAATGAGAGAATACATTACTGAAAATGCGGTTGAAATAGGCAGAAGACATTTATTATTTCTAACAGGAAGTGCCAAAGAAAGATACTTATTTATATTAGAACAAAGACCCCATCTTTTGAATAAACTCCCTCTACGGTTAATTGCCTCTCTTATTGGTATCACTCCAACTCAATTAAGTAGAATTAGAAATAAAAATTCCAAGTAAAAAATTTCTCAACATTTGTTGAAGGTTTTGGAGGTGTTCCCTCCTTAAATTTGTGCTATATCTGACTAAAAATAGTTTCATGAAGCAAATAGTATCAAAATTCGGAATGTACATTTTCGTAATGCTTATATTCACTTCCTGCGGTTTTGATTCCGTAGAAGAATCGGGTATCAAATACGCCACCAAACCTGCCTTTGAATTGCCTGCCAATATCGAATGGCAACAAGTAGGAACGGCAAAGGAATTAATCAATGTAAAGGAAAAACTAGTCATCATCAGTGATGGCAACAATGCAATTCCCAAAGAAGCTTGGGATGATTTTAAAGTAAGATTGCCCTGGCAAAAAAACATTGACCGATATATCCTGTTTGACAAAACGTTTTTTTTACGTTCTCCCAATGTTCCCTCTGATTGCCAAGGCGCAGCTTGTAAAACAAACCTTGATTACAGGGGCTATACTTGGACCGAACTCGCCAATCCACTCGCCATTGATTACATCCCTTCCAAAACGGATATGCTCAAACCCGAAGAAGGGCATTTGGTTGTCAAAGTCATCAAAAAATGCCAAGTCGTTGTTTTTGAAAATGAAATTTATCAAATGTCTGACAGCAAAGGCAATCTCTATGCCATGCATGCCACCGAGACAGGCACACCTAATCTAAATGTTGTTTTGCCTGAAGGGTTTACCATCCAAAAAGTTGCATTAAAAGAGCCATTGGTCATTATACCTTTTGGCGAAAAAGAGGACTGCTATCTCAATATCGTTGGTGACCACTTGGGGCAGGGGTATCATCAGTATCAGTATGCAAGTGACTTTTATCCAAGTAAATAAAATGGCAACCGCCTTTTCACAAGCTATTAGGTACGTAAAAAACTAATTCTTTTTCTACGCTATCGCTTGAAAAGACTGTTTGACAAAGGACAAAGGACAAAAGACAAAGGACAAAGGACTTTTTTGTTCCAAAAAATTATCCCATTTCTCTCACGATAAGTAGCGACCAAGGCACTATGAATTTTCTGCGCTGCGCTACAAAATACGACAAATGACAAGAGAGAAGCAGGAATTAAAACGGTTGCTCAAATGCAACAAGGCCAACGCGGTACGTCTGAGGCGGTTGCGTTGTGGGATAGCTGGACGTGCTGCGTTTTGAGAACAGTTCCTAAATTTAAGTACTTGCTTGAACAGCCTGCCACAGCGAAGACGCAGCACGTTAGCCATCACGCAAAGCAGCCGCCTCAAACGTACCGCGTCGAATTTTCGGCTTCCTGCAAATCTCCTGACATTCAATGTTTTGAATGTCATTCAACAATTATCCTTATTTTGAATTCACGATTTTTAAAATCACGAGAACTCAAACCTCTCAGGTTTTCGCACTCACAATCTCACTCTATTTTGCTGCGCAGCAAGTAAAATTCTTAAATAATGTCACTTAATCGCATAAGATTATTCGTTTTTATCCCCTAATAATCGTTTATAAACAACTAGAGCTTCTTTAATCTGTTAAAACATGACGTTACCGCTATAAAAACTTTACACATTCCACTGAAAACAGTGGAAATGCAGGTGCTGAATTCTCTAGGATTTGTTACCTTGAAGTAGGTATTGGAGATATTCGTCACTCGTGAAGAAGCTGTGTATATGCAAATCTTGGCGGTAATTAAACCTTAATAGGAACACAGCGTCTAAGGATAAAATTAACTTAAAAACTGTAGCATGAATAAAATAGCTTACTTAATCATTTTCGCAGCCTTATTATTTACAGCTTGTAAGAAAGATGAACAAATTACACCAGATAATGGAATACCAGTAGTTAAGACTGCATCCTCTTACTCGGTTTCGATAGACGAAGAAGTCACCTACGCTGAGGGACTTAGTCATAATACGACAAGCACTTCCCCTTTTGCAGCGCCGCTAAAACTTGATGTTTACTACCCCAATAATAATTCTACCAATAGACCTGTTTATATGTTCATTCATGGCGGTGGATTTCAAGGCGGCACAAAAACGAAACCAGAAATTGTAGATATGGCCAATTACTATGCTTCAAGAGGATGGGTTTTTGTTTCTGTAGACTATAGAACAACAGAGGAATTAGGAATTATTACAGGAATGACCCCAGAAAATGTAGTGGCGTTTTATACAGGATTTGCCCCACAAGGATGGATCGATTTCGCCCTCCAAAATGCATCATCTTCTGGAGATGTTCAGACTAGCATTGCTATGTATACCGCCCAAAGGGATGCTAAAGCAGCTCTTCGCTGGATTGTAGCAAACGCGCGAACTTATAACATAAACACAGACTTTATCACAGTGGGAGGAGCTTCAGCAGGAGCAATTACGACGATTGCCTTAGGCATTTCAAATCAGGAAGACTTTAGAGACGAAATTACCCTTACTGACGATCCTACTCTTTCCACTACCAACCTAAATGAGACTTATGTTGTGAGAAGTATGGTTTATTTCTGGGGTTCTAACGTGAAATTGGACTTGTTTGAAGCGGTATATAGCTTGAATCCTTATGATACCAACGATCCTGAATTATTCATGGCACATGGCAATGAATATGATCCTGTTACGCCCTATGATGAAGCGATTGAATTGCAGGGCATATATGACTCTTTAGGTATTTACAGTGAGCTTGTTACTTTGGATGGCTTTGGTCATGGCGCTTGGAATGCAACAGTGAATGGAAAAAGCTTATCAGAAATGTCTTTTGATTTTCTTGTTGAGAGACAGAATTTGAGGGTTGAATAAATAACGGCCAAGAAAATTGGTTTGTAAATGTTCCTTTTAATTGTCGCTTGTGATGATGAAGCAATGAGTCTACTCCGAAAAGTAGGAATTAATGAAAAAATACGATTTATGATGTAAGATCTATGAAAATCTCACTGCGTAAATTATTATTTGCTACCAAATAATAAAAATCATACTTCTTAAACCTTACATCGTATTTTGAAGTAGAGCCTTTTCGGAGTGGCCTCAGCAATTGATTTGTTTTTGGCATTGTGTTGGGCAAGGGGGAAATTTAAGCTAAAACCCTCTTTATCAGCTTAAACCTTCCATTTTTCGCCTCCCACAAGCCAAGCCCTGCATCCCGATAGTTATCCGATAGTTATCGGGAGGAAGGTTGTCTCTCGTACTTCTCTGAGAATATGTTTTTTATCCAAAACTACTATTTCTCGCTTGAAAAGATTCCTTGACAAAGGACATAAGACAAAGGACTTTTTCATTTTTTTTGCCAAAAAAAATTATCGTGAATACTCTACGATATTTATTGACCAAGCGAATATGGATTGTCTTATGCAAGAAACAGTTGTTGAGTATAATTTATCAGCAGCATGTTTAAATTCTCGGGTTTATATTGATTTTCCTTTTACAAATTTCACGAGAGTTTAAATACAAATGTCATGTTCTTTTTCCATTACATGTTATCATGGGCATTGAATCTAAAAAACTAAGGACTAATCGAATACCAGCACTTTAAGGAACTCTTAAATTTGCACACGATTAGGTCGAAAATAAGCCAGCAAGTCGATTTAATACAAAACTAAAATGCAGAAGTAGCGTAAGAACTCTATATTTGGGAATCGATATTTTTAAATAGTAGGAATCTCACGCTATGCCTGCACTTTACATATTTAAACAAACAATTCGTATGCGCCTATACAATAGCGAAGTTAAAAATACATTTATCTTAATTTTTTTGTCATTGACGAGCTATCTAAATGCACAAGTATTTACTAGCCTAGAGCAAATTATTGGTGAGCCAGCTGGAGTCCATACCTTTAATTTTGGCGATGGAGAATTTGAAGCCTATTGCGATGGTAATGGCTGGGTACTCTGGTTACAATATCATAGGAGTGCAGGAGTTTCTAGGAATAGACGTGGTATAAATTTAGGAGAAAACTTACCTATGTATGATAGCAATCCATTAGGTACTGGCACACAAAATGATAATACAAAATGGGGGCACGCAACTCAAGCTTTTGCAGCTAGCATACCTGATGATAATTTATGGTTAAGGTGGGAGGGTGAAACTACCAATCATAGTAGAAAAATACACTTTGAAAGTCCTATAATTGGTACATTTCAATCTCCCAGTGATGAAATATTCTATCCTAAAATCAAGTACATTCATATTCTCCTGCCAGACCATACTGCTAATTTACCTGTAGCTGCAACTAATACTTGGAATTCTGTTGCAAATACTGATCTTACTTTAACGACAGGTCCGTTTTTTTCTGACGACTACGCATGGAATATTGCTGGTGCGGGCAGATTTCAAGTTGATAATACCAAAGAAAATGACGGGACTTGGATTTCTACTCAATACGCAACAAAACATAGAGTATGGGTAAAACATAAACTCTTGAACGAAACTGAATACATCAGTTCCTTCACTAATTTAATCAACCATATCAATGGCACGGCACCATTGACGGCTGCTGAGATTGATGCAGAACATCTGAAAATAAGGCTAGGAATAAGACATATCAACGCCACTGAAAACATCATTGCTGCCGCAAGAAGTCTGATTGAGACTCATGAAGCGTATTTCACACCTATATTAATGAGTAATTTGAGTCGTCAAAATAATCGTCTCAGCCAACCCAGCAAGGAATTGGAATATGCTATTTTAACTGTACAACAAGCTGTTTTTGAGAACATATTCACACCGGAGGTTTATGCTCAATTCCCCAATGTGTTAGATGGTTTCCTTTTTGGTTCTAGTGAACGGTTTCCGGGTTCTGTTGCACCACCCTCTGATTCAACAGTTACATTCAAACGTAAAATAAGAGCCAATTATGCCGACAATTGGGGTATGAATGCCAATATAGCTGGTGAAGGTGAAGCTATTAGACCAACAGGTCTTTATTTGGCACCAGGTAGCATTGGTAAGGTTCGTGTTCCATCTTCCTTGGTTAATAAAGGTTATCATATTAGAGTCGGAGCACACACTCATAATCATAGTAATAAATCAAGCATGAAACGGTTAGATATTATTTCTAAAAAAATACCAATCACGCAAGAAGAGGTGCCCATATACAATCCGCTTGGTGGTGCTGTTTTAATTCAGGTACCTTTTGAAGCAAATGATGGAATTGTCGAAATAGAATTTGAAAATGTGGTCCAAGCCCCATTCTTCTCAGCAAAAGATTTCGATCAGACAAGCTTAGATCAATGGTACAATACCGAAATCAATCATCCTGCACCATGGGCCGTGTTCGAATCGGATAAAGTCATGTTTCATATCCCCAGTAGCCACCTAAAGCCATCCGACAACCCTGTTGAAATTATGGAAATATGGGATAAGGCCATGGATGGCATACAATACATGACCGGACGCCCCATCAACCTTGATGTTCATAGCATGTATATGGGGATGGATATAAGTTTAAAAGGGCCAACCTATGGGATAGGATACCCCTTGGGTAATCAAGCTGTTGGCAATCTCGATCCACCTGCTTCCGGAACCAACCCATTTTTAAATAACATTGAATTTAGTACAAGTAGTGTGGTTAATTTCCATGAATACGGCCACTCTAATCAAATATCCATGTTTGTTGGTGAGCCAGAAGCCATCGTACACCTTTTACATATGTTTGGCTTTGGTTATGGTCATAATGTTGATATTGATGATGCGTTTAGAAATAGTTGGGGCTATGGCGATAAATTTTTTACCATTGACCTAGCAGCAACAAATCGCTTTGTTACTAGAACTTTTCTTACGGGTGCTCCCAGAGATATTTCAAATACCCAGATGGATGAGGTTAGGTATCAGCATATGGGGCATGTTCATTATGCGGATATTGTAAAACTATTTGGATGGTGTGCATTAAGAAACTTTTTTTATCAAGAAAATCTGGACTTCGAAGGTGGAATCACTCGCCCAAGACAACAACAAAACGATGATAGAATCCTAAGGATGAGTATTGCCGCTGGTGTAGATTTACGCCCTTTATTACACGCTTATGGCATACACCCCAACGATCCGAGTGCTTTAGCAACCAGCATTAACAATGAAGGGCTGCTTCCTTCCATTAGTATTTACAATCGCCTAGTAGAAATGCTAAGCTTAATACCAGTGGATAATCAGGCCTTCGTGGATTATGCATTAGCCGTTACTCCTAATATGTATAGCTTAGGGCCTACAGCCAATCCCAATTTCGGACAAGGTTATAATTATCAGAAATCATTAACCTACGATGCAATAGAAGGACAGCAACGGATACAAGTACTACAGGACATCATCGACCTTTATTTTCCTAGTGGAGCGCCGGCAGATACGGAAAATTCAGTAGATTGTACCAACCTGCCTTTAGTTGCTGTAGGGAATTTGGTTTTTATAGATGAAGATGAGGATGGTCTATATACTGAAAGTGTTGATACTCCAGTTGAAGGAGTAGAAGTGACATTGGTAAATGCTGATACGGACACAAGGGTTAACAGCCAAAAATACACAGACGAAAATGGTAACTATTATTTTGATGAACTATTACCTGGTAATTATTATCTCAAGATAGATTCAAACCAATTTGTAGATGGAGCATTATTGGATGGCTATAGCATTAGTGAGACTTACCTAGATGATGATGTGTCGGATAACAATAACAATGGTCAAAACATTAATGGCATTGTTCAAACAGGAGTTATAAGTCTTCAACCCAATCAAGAAATAATGGGCGAAGACCAAACATTCTATCTAGGTGCATTAGCAGATGAAAATGTGAATGCAACAATAGATTTTGCTTTTGTAATAGAAAATAATAGTCAATGCATTGATGTTCAACTGTATGCTTTTCTAGAAGGTTCCTATGACACGCTCTCTGGAAAAATGAATACTTATCTAAACCGTGACCCCGGAGGCAACTTGATGCATCGTGGTTTATTACCCGGGCAAACACCTACGGGTACTTGGGGAGTACCGTCACCAGCTGGTCAACCATTTTCTGGAACACCATGGAATTATCAGGGAACACAAGTAGAAAATGCCTTTGCAGGGCCATACGCACCTGATGTTGTTGATTGGGTATTGATTTCAATAAGAGCGGAAACAAATCCAACGTCAACTATAAAAAAAGTAGCCGCACTACTAAAAGATAATGGAAGAATTGAGTTTTTGGAACCCTGTAGTTTAAGTTTGACTGATATTCCACCTACAGGAGTTTACATTGGCATAGAGCATAGAAATCACATAGCAGTTGGGACGCCTCAAAAGGTTGTTCCTATAAACGGAACGCTCCTATTTGATTTCAGAATGCAGCAATCTTATGTAGAAGCAGGAGGTTTTGGTCAAAAAGAAGTAGTTCCTGGCGTTTATGCAATGTTTGCAGGAGATGGCGAGCAGGAATTCGACTTTCCAAGCTATCAAATTGGAGGAACTGATAAAATATTTTGGTCTAATCATAATGGATTGTCAAATATATACCTACGAGCGGACTACAATTTGGATGGTTCTGTTGATGGAGAAGACAAATCTTATCTAAGCATCAATAATGGTGTTTCTTCCAGATGGCCTAGATAAGTTATCAACTTCTGCTTTTTTTTGGACAGAAAATTTGGTAGCGTGTAGTGAGACAGATTTATCAAAGAAAAATCAATCCCCTCCCCTACTGCGTGGCTTTCGCAATAAGTGAAGAAGCATGTTCTTAATCCTAGGCGAGTGCCACGTAGTACGTTTACAGGGAAGACATTGAGGGAAGCAACGTGCTACGTGTTCCTTTAGCGATAGCTAGGCTACGCATCTTTTAGAAAAAGGTACTGATTTTCCTTATATCCAATACCTTCTTAGCCAAAACTCCATAAAAACGACTGAAATCTATACGCAAATCACTAAAAATAAAATGGCTCCGTTGCAGAGTTCCCTAGAATTTATTAACTTAGGGTAGATATTGGTTATATACACCAGTGGAGATTGAGTGGTGTATATACAGATGTTATGAGCAATTGCAAAAAGGAAAAATATACAAAAAACGAAAAAAGAAAAGCCCTCCAACTGTAACGAAAAGCCATAGGATATTGTGATTCTTCCTCAAAATGCGTATCTTAGTATCAAAATATTACAAACATGGCTTTCAACTTAAACATACAATACCTGACCGACCAAAATGGTGGAAAGACCGCAGTATTGATTCCGATGCGAGCTTGGGTGGAAATTAGTCAGAAACTGGAGGAATATAAGGAAATGACGAAGATAAAAACATCTCTTAGTACTGCTTTCCAAGAAGTAGTGGATATAGAAAGGGGAAAAATAAAGGGTATTAGCCCAGAAGAATTCTTAGATGAATTGTAATTGGTTAATATATGGACGTAACTGTTGTCATTACACCCAATTTTAAGCGTGAAGCCAAGAAGCTTACGAAAAAATATCGGTCACTAAAAGGTGAGTTAGAGGTTCTGATAGAGGATAATATTACCAAGGTGTATTTGCTTTCCATTTATGACAAATCGGATACGGAAAATATCTCGGAAAAACTCTTGAAACAATTGACCCACGGGGTACAACAAACCATAGCTGAGGAAAATGCTTTTGATTTATTGCAGAAAAATGCTTTGGAGCAAAACGAAGAACATTCGGAAGATGATGAGGTAAAATAAAGCTCATAACATAAGCATATGCGTTCAGGCTCCTACGTCGCCCGAAGGCACACCCCACCGTTAAACATATTTACCTACTTAACAACACCTTACCTGTCATTTAATTTTTCATATTTCCTTGTGTGCATCCCAAAATCATCCTAGATTTGAGCTATTCAATAACCTATTAAAATTGAATAGTGATGAGAAAAAAAGAGCAATTACTAGAGCTGTATTCGAATTATCTGAAGATGCGTAATTATTATGATTGTCTAGCTCTAAGTGTTATTCAGAATCAACCTTTTTAGAGTAGACTCTAGCTAGGAAAGAACAAAAGACTTAGGAGAAATTTGAGGTTCGTACAGGTCGAGACAATTTTAAAAAATACCGATAATTTTTTGGAACAAAAAAGTCTTTTCTCAAATAGTCTTTTCCTCACTCCCCTACACAATAAATACTAGAAAAAGAACGTCTATTCAATAGTTGAGCAAAAATAGATTTAAGAACAACCAACAATTCAAAGAGAACACAAAGTTATCCGCAAATAACTAACTATTCTTATGTATCTTTGGTTTCTATTTCAAAATTAGCATAGTCATTATGAACTATTTTTTCGTATTGCTGGTCTTTCTTTTTGGGTTCCTTACTAGCCAAGCCCAAGAATCTCGTGGCGATCTAGCACTAGGTCAATGGAAGTCGCATCTACCTTATTCCAAAGGAGTTGCAGTTACCCAAAGCAAGGAAAAAGTATTTTTTGCCACCAATAAATCCATTTTTTCTGTAGATAAAGAAGAACATTCCATTGAGCTGTATAATAAGGTGAATGGTTTGTCGGACATTGGTATCCGTACCATCAATTATTATACTGATGAGGCCAATCCTGAAAATCAATTCCTCTTTGTCGCTTATGAAAACAGTAATATCGATTTAGTTACCAAGGATGGCCTGATCAATCTTAATGACATCAAGCGGAAAAGTATCGCTGGTGATAAACGCATCAATCATATCTTTTTTGAAGGCGATTATGCTTGGCTTTCCTGCGGTTTTGGTATTGTAAAGTTGGATTTAAAAGAACTCGAAATTCTCTTCACGACCTTTACCAACTTGGTTGTCAATACCGTTTCCTTATATCAAGGAGATCTTTACGCTTCAACGGAAGAAGGCATCTTTGTCGCACCCAATGATGCGTCCACCAATTTGCTCGACTTCGGTAATTGGGAATTGCTTGCTACGGATGTTGGTTTTCCTTCGGCCTACTACTCCAATGCTTCCGCTGTACTAGAAGATAAATTATACGCCGATGTCAATGATACGCTTTTTGTCTTTGATGGCTCGACTTGGGCTTCCTTTTTCAACAAACCCAATGACGAAATCCACAGCATTTATGCTGGAAATGGTCAACTTCTACTAAACCATACCTCTCCTTTTCCTGACCGAATATCTAAAGTAAATCCAGATGGCACTTCGGGTACAATCTGGAACGACGATCTTACAGGCTCTGTTCCTCAATCACTTATAGACGAAGCAGGCAATATCTGGGTAGCCGACTTTTTCCGAGGTTATGGAATGCTTACCCCTGATTTTGAACTGAAAAAATTTGAGTTGGAAGGCCCCATCACTATTGATGTAGGAGACATTACCATTGTAAATAACGAGGTCTGGATGGCCGCTGCGAATATGGAGCCCAAGTGGAACTACCGCTCCAATAATTTTGGATTTGCCTCTTTTATTGATGGAGAATGGGAAACCTACCGCCGTATCATTACCCCTCCTTTGGACAGCGTTCGAGACATCAATGCCATCGTTGTACACCCTTCCAATCAGCATATATTTGCTTCGTCCTATGGTGGCGGCTTAATAGAATTTGACCGTGAAAATTTCACCATTCACAAGCAAAATTCCTCACTACAAGCACCAACCAGTGATCCCCTCAACTATCGAGTCGCTGGTTTAGTCTTTGATACGGACAATAATTTATGGATTTGTAATTACGAAGCACCACAGCCTATAAGTGTCTATACAGCGGAGGGCGATTGGATGGCTTTCGGTCCAAATAATGCCGTCAATCAACTTACCAATGTTATCATCGATCAAAATGGTTATAAGTGGTTTACTAGCCGAAATAGTGGGCTCCTTGTTTACGATTCTGGAGATGAATTACTCAGTAATGCTGATGACCGATACAAAGTCTTGAATACAACTTCTTCTGCCTTGGAAACAAACGATATCCGAAGTATCACCATGGATTTGGACGGCTATATTTGGGTGGGCACCGTAGAAGGCGTCTATCTTTTTGATTGCACTGGACAAGTCTTTGACAATGAATGTCCTGGCCGTCGTCCTATCGCTCAGGAAGGAGGTATCAACGATTTATTATTAGGCAATGAAGTCATTAATGCCATTACCGTGGATGGCGCTAACCGCAAATGGTTTGGCACAAGCAACGGTATTTTTGTGTTAAACACTGATGCCGACGAAGCCGTTTATTCCTTCAACACCGAAAACAGCCCGCTTTTCGATAATAATATTGTAGACATTGCCATTAATGGTGAAACAGGCGAAGTGTTCATTGGTACACAACAAGGCATCATGTCCTATCGTGCTAATGCCACAGATGGCACGGATTTTTTCATCAAGGACAACGTTTACGCTTTCCCCAACCCCGTACGCCCTGATTTTGAGGGAGAAATAGCTATCAAAGGCTTAGTCACTGACGCCAATGTAAAGATTACAGATGTCTCCGGCACCTTGATTTATGAAACAACAGCCCTAGGCGGACAAGCCATTTGGAATGGAATGGACTATAATGGAAATCGGGCAAGCTCTGGTGTCTATTTAGTCTTTATGACAAACAAAAACGGCCTAGAAAAAATGGTCACGAAGGTGTTGGTAATGAATTAGGGCGGTTGGCTTTAGCGGATAAGCACAAAAGCGCTGTTTTTATCACTTTAGAAAAACAGTCCTTTTCTTTTCTAAAAACCCAAGAAATTGCCTCGGCACAAGCGCCCTAACCGAGAGTATCCTGCCCGAGTACAAAATCTTGGAAGCGACCGCCATTTTTGCCTTGCAGACCAAGGCAACATAGAAAAGCAGAAATTCAACAAAAAGAAAGCCTTTGCCTACCCAACATAAAAGCTACTTTTTATATTTCTACTCACAACTCACCGAATTTAGAAAAAATGCAATCCTTATTGCTCTTTCTCCTTCTTAT
>JAHDHB010000097.1 GCA_020631545.1 Saprospiraceae bacterium
CGCACATATCAAAAATCTACGTAAAAAATTGGCAGAAAATGGCTGTGGAGATTATGTAAAAACGGTGTATGGGATGGGGTATAAGTTTGTGGGGCAATAAAAATCATTCCTAAAACCCAACCCTTTCCCCATTCCCCCCTGTCTATACAAATGACGGAATAATTATTGCGTCTATAAGAAACAAAATACCTCATCTTAAGTAGCTAGGGATAAAGTGTTGTTTATTTAACTCTAGTTACTTATAATTAGTACGACCATGAAAAAAATACTATTGATTTTTCTTGCCCTTGCTTTTTTACTTTTTATTTCCAGTTGTTCGAAGGAAGACGAAGCTTTTTCTGATGGCATAAGCAATACAGCGGATGGTGCTTTTACTGGAGAAGCAGGGAGTTCTGAACCAGCAGGAAGCGGAAATGGAACGAATCCTGAGCCTGGTCAAATGACTGCTGGGGAATGGAATGACCTAGATAATTGGGATTTCTGGACAAATTTACTAGCCAATGAGAACTATGAAGAAATGCCGGCGCATTGGGAAGTGGGAACGAATCATCGTGTGGCCGTGCATATTACGAATGGTATCGGTGGAAACCTAGTGAATGTTCCCGTAGAATTAGTAAATGGTGCAGGGGATGTACTTTGGACAACAAGAACAGATAATCTAGGAAGAGCAGAGCTTTTTGCAGAATTGTTTTCCCTAGGCGGTAGCCCCGATTTTGCTAGCTTTTCTATTCGTGCAAATAATCAAATGAGCGTGTCCATGGGCTCTGTGAAGCCTATTAATCAAGGTGTTAATGAAATTATTTTGACGGGAGTTCCTACCCCTCCAAAAGCAATTGAAGTCGCTTTTGTGGTGGATGCTACGGGCTCTATGGGCGATGAATTGAGCTATTTGAAATCGGAACTCATGGATGTGGTGAATACCGTGAAAACTAATAATCCCGTTTCTAGTATCAAATTGGGTTCTGTTTTCTATCGGGATCAAGGCGATGAATACTTGACAAGGCGTTCCGATTTTTCTAGTGATTTTAGTGTAACGAATGACTTCATCAACAATCAGGAACCGGGAGGTGGTGGTGATTTCCCTGAAGCTGTAGAAACTGCCGTCAACGTAGCTTTGAATGATCTGCAATGGACGGATGCTGCTACCACAAAAATCATGTTTTTAATCCTTGATGCACCACCACATCACGAACCTCAAATTATTGATAATCTGCAAGAATCGATGGCTTACGCTAGTGCAAAAGGCATCAAAATTATTCCCATCACAGCAAGTGGAATAAACAAGGAAACGGAGTTTTTGATGCGTTTTATGGCTATTTCAACTAATGGAACCTATGTTTTCATTACCGACCATAGTGGAATAGGAAATCCTCATTTAGAAGCTTCTGTAGGCGAATACCAAGTAGAATTCCTGAATGATTTAATGTCAAGATTGATTAATAAATATGCGGAATAGATGTTAGCGGGCAACTTCTAAGCTAACTACGCTACATTCGGTTTCTGCTCATACCATATAGAAACGACAAGTTATTGGAAGATAACTTGTCGTTTTTTTCGTTGAAAATCAAACCAAAATCGCCAAGTGTTTTCCATCCATGATTTCAATCATGGGAATAAAATTTTGCAAAATGAAGCCATTGTTCCAATACACCTTTTACTTTATACTAAGCACCTTAGTCGCTTGTTCAAGTGGAGAGCGAGGCATTTCTTTTTACCATTGGAAAACTAAACTCCAGCTAACCGATTCAGAAGTAACTTATTTAGAGCAAATAGGATCGGATAAGTTGTACTTGCGTTTTTTCGATGTCAAGTGGAATACTAAGCAAAAGGCTGCTTTTCCGACTGCCGTGCTTCAATGGGAAGATAAGAAGCTACCCAAAGGAACTGAAATTATCCCTGTCGTTTATATCACCAACGAAACGATGGGCTTGACAAAGAAGGCGCTAGATACCAAACTGCTAGTAGAAAATATTGCCTTTAAAATCAATTCTCTACTAAAGAAAATCGATCAAGAAAACTATCCTGTGCGTGAAGTACAGTTTGATTGTGATTGGACAGTTAGCACGAAAGAGCAATATTTTGAATTCCTAAAAGCCATCCAACAGCGTCTTGAACATCAACCTAAAATATCGGCAACGATTCGCTTGCATCAAGTAAAGTTTTTTGAAAAAACAGGTGTGCCCCCAGTGGATAAAGGGGTATTGATGTTTTATAATATGGGCGATTTGACGAACAAACAAGAGTCAAATTCCATTTTAAATCTCGAAGTAGCCCAAAACTACTTAGGGAAGCTTGAACAATATCCTTTAGACTTAGATATTGCATTGCCTTTATTTTCTTGGGGAGTTCAGTTTCGAGAAGATGAAATTGTGCAATTACTTTACGATTTGAATGCGAAAGAGTTATCTACAAAACCTTCTTTTGAAAAAATCAGTCAAAACAACTTTCAAGTCCAAGAAAGTACATTTTTCAAGGGGACTTACCTGTATAAAAACGATCAAATTCGCTTAGAAAAAGTTTCCTTGGAAGAATTGGAAGAAGCCAAGATAATGTTAAAGGAGGCTCTAGGCAGCCGTTCTTATTCCTACATCCTTTATCACCTAGAGGAGACCATAATTGAGGGGTATCCTGTAGAAGAAATTCAAGAGATTTTATTTTGAAACTTTATTTTTTAACGAACCACCAGAAGAGTTAGCCCTACAGAATTAAGGTGATCTCTCGGCTGTAAAAATGAACAGCTATGCTGTTTGAAAGAATGGTCTGAAAACAAATACCTCGTTCCTGTGTAGGGGCAATCCTTCATGGTTGCCCAAAGGAAGTGTGTTAAGCCAGAACCAAGAAAAGCAAACAAAAATATTAAGAGCTATCCACGCGGTACGTCTGCGGGAGGCTATCGTGGTTTAGCGGACGTGCTGCGTGTCCTCCAAGACAAACGCTACAAATTTTCTGTCCAAAATGTGCAGAAAATCTATCCCAAAGACCTAGGGGGTCTTTACACGTTCATGTCGTCAAAAATCTATGTGTCTTTGTGCCTATGCGGCAATAGTTTACGCCAAAACGAAAATTCTACCTTTCATTTTTGCATAAAAAACGTAGTCCTAAGAGCCTAATCCTACCCCCTTACCGAAAGCCCAAAAAAGGAAAAGCCTCTCCTTTCTGAAAATCGTCACCTTCCTCCCCTGGGAGCATGACAAAACCATCCGCTTCCACCAAACTCGCCAAATCTCCCGAGCCATGCGCTACAATACGTTCACCCCAAAACGCACCCTGTTCATCAAAATGAGTTCGTAATGGAAGAAAGCACGTTAACTTCGGTTTGAAATGGATGGCGCTTGCTAGGCGGACATATTTTGGACGAGATGCTTGGAGTCCTAGACTTTTTTCTAGCCAAGGACGGAAATACTTCAAGGTACAGACTACTGTAGAAACAGGATTGCCGGGAAAAGCAAAAACCAACGTCTTATTTGGTGCTTGGCCAAACCAGAAAGGCTTGCCAGGGCGTTGTTTGAGACGGTGAAATAGCTTAATGACACCTAGTTCTTCAAAAACTTCGGGTAAGAAATCGAATTTCCCCTTGGAAACGCCTCCACTCAGCAAAATAGCATCATATTCCCTTAAGAATTCTGCCATTTTTTCTTGAATAGATTCCTTATCATCAGGAAGATGAAAGCTATCTGCTTGAATACCTAATTGATGTGCTATCGTACAAATGGAATGCACATTAGAGCGACGAATTTGGTGGGGTAGGGGCTTTTCACCTACAGGAACCAACTCATTTCCTGTAGAAATAACGACAATCTTAGGAAGTGTTGCGACCTGCAAATGTGTTTTGCCGATAGTCGCAGCGACGCCGATTTCTGCTGTCGAAATCCTTCTGCCCGTAGCCACTATTTTTGTTCCTTTTTTTCGATCCAGCCCTTGTTGATGAATGTTTTTTCCTTTTTGAATCAATAGGTTATCAAGTAGCTTGGCTTTGCCGTCAGCGACGTCCACATCTTCATATCGAATAACGGTATCGGCGTCTTTAGGTAAAACGCATCCCGTCATCACCTCCAAGCAATTTCCTTGGTGTTGAAGTGTTTTTTGTGCCGTACCCGCAGGGCAAACACCTTCAATAGGAAATACGCGCGCTCCTGCCTCATAATCCGCAAAACGTATAGCAATACCATCCATCGCTACCCGATTGAAGGGAGGAAAATCGCGGTCTGCAACCAGTTCTTCTTTTAAGATTCTTCCGACAGCTTGTGCTAGAGGAACAGCCTCTATTTCAGGCTGATAAAGATGATTAAGGACAATGGAAGAAGCTTCTTCAACACTAAGCATGAGGTTTGGTAGTTAAGAGTTAGTAGTTAAAAGTTAGGAGTACAATGGCGGTACACACTCAAAAAAATAAAGTGCTCGCTGTCTGGATAGTGCCGCTTGGCCTTGTGAGATGGTCTGGCCTGACGGCTTTCTGAGGCAGCATTTATCTCAAGAATTCCAATTTCATTATCCTCATCCGCCAATGGTAGACATAGATTCTGAGATGCCGAAGTGCCGTTTTTTCTCGGCTTCGTGGCCATCTTTTGCTCGATTTCCTAGTGCTTCGAGTAAGGTGGCTTTGATTTGTGCATCGGAGGCGCCAGCGCGTATAAGATCTTTAAGGTTGAAGACGCCATCATCATACAAGCAAGTTTTTAGTACTCCCTGAGGTGTTAAGCGAATGCGGTTACAACTTCCGCAAAAAGTGCGACTATAAGCAGCAATAATTCCAAAATTTCCTTGAAAATTGGGGATTTTATAGTGCATTGCCGTAGCATTTGGAGGATCTGGAATTTTTTGTAAATCAGGATATTGTGCTTGAAGGTGTTGCAAAATTTTGCGGTAATTCCATTCAACTCCAGAAGTTTTTCCCCCAGCACCATTAAACGGCATTTCTTCAATAAAACGCACGCTTACTGGATATTTCCTGGTCAATTCGACCATCGGGATAATATCCTCAATATTGCTATTGGCCATGACGACCATATTGATTTTTGTGGGAATGCCTTCTTGTATCAAGGCATGAAAAGTATCCATCACTTTTGGAAAAACATCCCTTCTTGTGATTGCATAAAAGCGCTTAGGATCAAGGCTGTCTAAGCTCAAATTGACCGATTTTACACCGATTTTTTTCAAAAAAGGCGCTAGATGGTCGCCGACCGTCCCATTTGTAGTCAAATGAAGCTGTTCAATACCCTTTATTTGCGTAATACGCTCCATAAAACGCGGCATATCCTTACGCACAAAAGGCTCTCCTCCAGTAATTCGCACCTTTCGAATCCCCATTCCTCCTAGGATTCCAAGTAAGCGTTCTAGCTCTTCATAAGACAGTAAAGCCTTCTGCGCTACATACTTAATCCCCTCTTCAGGCATACAATAGGTACAGCGCAAATTACACCGATCCGTTACCGCTAGTCGGATGTAATTTATAACTCTGCCATGATTATCATAAAGCATAAAGATTAGATTTTTAACGCCATGTTAGCGGATTCACTATTGCAAAAATACAAATAGAAAATGGAGGAAATGAGGTGATGTTGTAATTATCTACACCCTCAAAATGTTAAGGATATGTTAAAGTGTGAAAAAAGACGGATTTTTTTTATGGAAAATAGGCCTTTTCTGACACTTACTAATAGAGGGAGATATTTCCTTTCGGTAAGAAGTCTAAAAATAGTGTTTATGAAGACAGAAATGAAGGCGCATATCAAGCAAGAAGGTAATTCTTTTGATAAACTGCTGAAAGAAAACGGAGAAATAGTTTTTCTTCCCATGGCTGAAAATTTATTGAATTTTGGTATCGAAACGGCCGACTTTCAACCCACTAAAATGCAAACGACTTATGAACGAGAAGTCGATGGTGCTTATTGGGTTAAGACAAAGGATGGAGAACATTTTATTTTACATTTTGAATATCAAAGTACTGATGACCATGATTTAGTAAAACGAATGAATGAATATGCTGCGATGCTACGCTGCCGATATGATGATATTGTCAATGTAAAAAGTTTAGTCATTTATGTCGGAGAAAGGCCAGCAACGATGCGGACTGAATTACGTGCAGAAGAAATTTTCAAAGGGTTTTACTTATTACAAATACGAGATCAACCCGTAGAACCATTCCTAGAATCAAAGATTCCCGAAGCTGTAATTATGGCCATACTCGCACGGTATCCTAAAACCGAAGCTGAATCTATTTTAACCCAAATAGTAGAACGTTTAAAGTCTCTATCTAAAACTAACAGCGACCTAGTAAAATATAGCAATCAGTTGCTTATGTTCAGTCAATTACGTAACTTAGAAGCTGAAACAGCAAAAATACTTAATCTTATGCCTATACATATTGATTTATCAAAAAGTACACTTTATAAAAAAGGTGCGGAGCAAGAGCGAATTAAAATGGAACAGGAATTTCTTGCAGAGAAAAAAAGCATTGTAATTCATTTTCTTGAAAACAAACTAGCATCACTCAAGAAAATTGCAGAGATAGTAAATGTACCCATAAAATTTGTCAGGCAAGTTAAAAAGGAGATTGAGAATTAATAGGAGTATTTAAACTACAAATTACTCAAAGTCAGCCTGAACTGTATCTCCGACATCCAGGCCGAGCATACTTCCAGCGTGTCCCATATTGATAGCGATTTCCAAGTAGTCAGCTGAATTAAATAAGCAGAGCGTATCCCCAATGGGGACATCTGAGTAGTGCTTGGATAAGTATTGAATAGGATCGTAACGCTTAAAGTACAAAGAAAATGGGCGTTCTGCTTGTACTTTATGGAATAAATCCCGCTTGATATTCAATATCGCATTCCCATAATTGTCAATATGAATAACTGCGCCACCAATTTGGGCAGGTTTGATAATAGGTTGAATCGTAATTCGTTGGATAATGGAAGAAACAGGTTGGCCCAACATGGCTAGAGGACTACCGCTAAGAATGTGCGTCACTACGTCTGCAAAAATATCCTTGATGGGAAACGTATCTCTTAAGGAAAAGGAGTAAGCGTAAACTTCCTCAGGTTGCTGCTCAAATAACAGCCAAAATAATCCATTATCGGGGCCGACAAAATAGTG
Organism: Saprospiraceae bacterium; assembly: GCA_020631545.1. Classification (GTDB taxonomy): domain Bacteria; phylum Bacteroidota; class Bacteroidia; order Chitinophagales; family Saprospiraceae; genus JAHDHB01. The sequence goes on from JAHDHB010000097.1 coordinate 7,096, forward strand.
CCCTTCATGCTGAATTACAAGTATATAAGGTCTGATTTTACTGATGTTCCCAATGTTAATCAAATGAATGCTGCCCTTTGGGAAGCTCTTAAACACATTTTTGACGATAAATGCTGCTTGGACAATATCATAGTTGCTTACATCATGCGAGATGTCGACTATCGTCAAATCTGCATTTTTCGAAAGAAGACCACCTTTTACCATCCCCACATAATAATCTCGCCAGCCTAAATCTGTTGTCAATGTAATAATTGGATTCATATCAACCAACTGCCTGTTTATTTTTGCTAGTGTTTTGCAAAAGTACATAAATTTAATTAGACTTTAAATCAAAAAAATCACGCATGATTTAAATCGTCAGATACTTATATTTAATTGTTTATCTACAATTGAGCAATAGCGGCAAATTATACGCAATATAAACGCTAGAAAAAAGGAAATAAAATAAATTCCGACAGGAAAAATTAACGTTTTGAGCACGTTGAATTAAAAAATCAACAAAAAGAATCTTAATTTCGTGTTAACTATCAAAGTATTTAGGGTTATTTGCTCTAAAATTCTTTTTTTTGTAAAAAACGGTTTAATTGTTGATTTTGTTTGTCCAGTAAGAGGTCATTGATATTTAATTTGACTTTTTTAGTAACAAGGAGAATTCAACTTCCGTTAATACAAATCAAAAACTGTTCTAGTCATTTATTAGGACTGAACAGTAAAATTGAAAAAAGGTGAGGAACGATGCATAATTTTTTGTCCTTTATAGGTTTAACTATTTTTATTTTTCTAGCTGATGTGCTTTCGGCACAGCCTACTTTCTTGAATAATGCTTCTTTTGAAGGAGAAGCCAAGGCGAGTAGCCTGCCTGCTGGCTGGTATAACTGTGGCCCCCCTGGTCAAACACCACCAGATACTCATCCCGCAGGCTTTTTTGAAGTAACCCAACGGCCTAAAGATGGAAAAACCTACCTTGGGTTGGTCGTGCGTGACAATGAAACGTGGGAAGCCGCTGGGCAAAAACTAGCCGCTCCTCTTGAAGCAGGGGGGTGTTATGAATTCAACATGTACTTGTCGAAGTCTTCTTCTTACTACAGCTTTAGCATGGCTGTAGAGAAAAATGTGCAATTTACGGAACCTGTTGTGCTAAGAGTTTGGGGTGGAAATAGTTATTGTGATAAACGGGAATTGCTCTATGAATCTAGAGCGGTAAAGCATACGGACTGGAGGCGATACGATATGAAATTTAGTCCTACGCAAACGCATCGTTATATCTCTTTTGAAGCTTTTTACAAGGTCCCTGTTTTATTCCCCTACCGAGGAAATCTTTTGTTAGACAATTGTAGTGCTATTATTCCTTGTGGTGAGGAAATGCCGGAAAATCCTCAGATAGCGATGGCGAATACTCCATCCGTCAAGAAGCCTAAACCAAGGCCTACGCCTCCTAAACCGCCTGTCGTCAAGCCTAAACCTACGCCTAAACCTCCTATAGCTAAGGTAGAAGAACCAAAATTGCTTCCGAATTTGAAGCGTGAGAATATAACCACAGGGCAAACAATTAAAGTCGACCACTTGTTCTTTGCTGCGGATTCTACAAAACCCAATAAGGAATCTTACGCCGTTTTGGATGAAATTTATGCTTTTTTAAAGCAGAATAAAGATATCAAAATAGAAATCGGAGGCCACACCAATAATGTACCCCCTGATTCTTATTGTGATGAACTGTCATCTGCTCGTGCCAAAACCGTAGCGAACTATTTGGTTATTAAAGGAATACCTAGGGAAAGAATTGCCGCCAAAGGCTATGGCAAGCGCAATCCTATTTCTACCAATGATACCCGAGAAGGACGTCGTAAAAACCAGCGTGTAGAAATCAAAATTCTCAGTATGGGCTAGAGTGTACCGTTGGATTCATTCAACAGGTGAAAAATATCGTAAAACGCTCACGATGTTCATTTTCTAAGCAGCTAAGAGTTTTTAATGAATTTGGAAAGGGAATGAAGGTTAAAGCTTTTATTGGTTTTCTTTGATAAAATCTTCTTGTTTTATACACATTATAGCCAATTCTTTCTAATCTCAAAATAAATTGGTAATTTCGCAGAAGATTTTGTCGCTACAAAAAACTGTGAACCAATACAATGCTAGAAGAATTGCTAATCCAATTGCCTTTGTTGGAAGGAAGAACCTCCTTGGATATTCCTGCTGACTTTATGGAAGAACACGCTGTAAGTCTACTTGTAGAAGGGCTTCGGGATATGCCTCAATTGCGTGAACTACGATTATTGAATGGCCGCATGGGGCGCAATGATCTGTCTGATCTCGCTCAGTTAGAGCAAGTACGAGTTTTGAAATGGTTGAATACAGGAGAGCGTAAGCGGACGCCTGTCGGGCTTTTTAAGATGAAGAATCTTCAATCCCTAGAAATTCGCCAATCTGATTTTCGAATCATTCCTGATGAAATAGAACAATTACTGAATCTTCGGCAATTCCGTTTTCAAGGCAATCAGACGGGGAGGTTGATTTTAGAAATTAGTGAATGCTTGGGGAATCTACCGCTTCTTGAAACCTTGGAAATTTCTAATGTCTATATCGATCAATTACCCGATACCATTGGGCAATTGAAGAATTTACGGAAGTTGACCTTGTACAATGGTGAGCGCTTGTATCGTTTACCAGAAACTTTGGGCGATTTAGAGCAGTTGGATACCTTAGAATTGGTGAATAATGCTTTGCATGAGCTTCCTGCGTCGATTGGAAATTTAAAGAATCTAGTAGCTTTAGATCTGACGGACAATGCCTTCGAAGAATTACCTGAAAGCTTTTGTCAGTTAGAAAAACTGGAAAAATTGAGTTTGGATGCTTGTCGTAGACTGAAAGAACTCCCAGAAGGTTTTGAACAATTGAAAAACCTCAAGAGTTTGAAAATCAATAACGAAGCATTGGATTATGATAAAGCCTTACAGCAAATTATAGCACTCCCTAATTTAGAAGTTCTAGAAATACTTCGGTTTGATGATGAGCCTTTCTCCCTTCCTGAAAACGTTGAGGAAATGGCTGTGCTGAAATGGTTGAAATTGAAGGTAGGTAAAATGGATTTGGCAGATTTTATTCAAAAAATAAGCGGACTTCCTGCTTTAGCCTACTTGGATCTCCATGGCTTTGATTTGAAAGAGATGCCTCAAGAGTTTTTGAAATTGCAACGATTAGAATCTATTCGTTTAAGCATGAGTGAGCTAGAGGAGCATAGCGTGGCAAAACTTTTTGTAATGCTTGGACAATTACCCGCCTTAAAACGGATTAATCTTAGTCGATCAATCAAGCACCTTCCTCGTGAAATTACATTTCTACAATCCATCGAAAACTTAGATTTGAGCTATTGCGCTTTGGGTGCTTTGCCTAAGGAGATCTTCCAACTACCCGCTCTCCGCTTCTTGAATATTCGTGGTTGTGGAATACCGGCAGCAGAAATTCAACAACTAAAGATAGCCTTGCCCAACTGCAACGTATTGGACTAATATTCGCCCCCGTTTGTAGTAAATTGGAAATTTCCTTTACGATGCTTTAATACAAAAAAGCAAAAAGCCAAACCTTATACCTTGATATAACGTTTGGCTTTTTACTTATGAGTAGAACCCTAGGGATTAGAAAATGCTAAGAGTAGTGCGTTTATTGCTTTCCAGATTCTTGAAAACCTTCTGGATCATCTTCTACACCTTCATAAGGTTTTGATTTACGGCCAATCACCGATACATTGACATACCGCTTAGGATTCAAACGGAAGTCTTTAAGTAAAAAATCTAAATCTCGAAGTGAATTATTGAGATTGTCGTAGACCTTTTTATCATTCATTAATTGAGCAATAGTGCCCTCGCCATTACTGACCTTATCCAACAGCGTTTTTGCACTAGCAATTGCACCATTAGCTTCGTCAAGCGTTTTTTTCAACTCCGCAATCGCATCATTTGCCCCATCCATAGTCTTGCCCAAGTCAACATCTTTAAGATTGCCGGTCAATTGCTCTGCATTGTCAATAATATTGGTGATTTTCGAATTATTCGTTTTAAGATTACCCGAAATGTCATTCAAGTTTCCTAGTAACTCCGTTACTTGACCACTCGAACTGCCTAGTAAACGATTAAGCTTTCTAGAAGCAGAATTGAGATTGGATAGGGTAGCCTTCAAATCTTCCAAGCCTTCCGTCAAATCTTCTTTTAAATCACCACCTTCTCCACCAGCAAATTTATTTTTTAAAGAATCGACCATTCCACTAGCCATCCTTTTTAGTTTATCGACCTGAGGGCCAAGATCTCCCGTCATAGAAGCCAGCATACCTGTAAGATTAGCAGTAAGGGTATCACCGCTTTGAGCACAAGGATTTCTATCGCTGCAATTTCCTTCATACTCTAGGCTGATAGCCTTCCCACTCAGCGGATCGGGACTATAGATATTAGCGACGGTATTTTTAGGAATTTCTACACCACGATCCAACATTAACACCGCAATGATTTTCCCAGAACCATCTTCCTTCAAGTAGAGATCGGAGACAGTACCTACTTGGAAACCATTGATTAATACCATGGCGGAGTTGGTCATTCCTTCTACCTTTTCATATTCTACATAGTAGGTACTGGAAACGGTAAATACATTTTTCCCTTTAAGGAAATTATAGCCAATAACAAACAATGCTATTGCTACTATCGCTAATATTCCTACCTTAGTTTCGTTATTTAATGCCAAAATAAATGCCTTTTAGTTGAATATATTCTTCAGTTCAAGCCTGAAAGATGCTAGTGTGGTGTCAAGTTAAAAATATCCAAAAGATGCCGACATTTTTAACTTGGCACGACACGAGTGTTTATAAAAAAAGATAATACACAAGAAGCTTTCTTGGAGGCTTGGATTCGTTTACGCAGAAATAGAAATCTTTGTTTCTTTCAAGATAGAATTCCATTTCAAATGCAAATATACAGAAAGGTAAACGAATATTGCAGTTTGAAAAAATTTACTGCTTGTTTTGAGTACATTTGTTTACAAGAAAAAGGCCAAGATGTTATTTTATCTTGGCCTTTTTCGTTTTAGCTGGATTGTTGAAGCTACTTATACAAGCTCTACAAGCATGGCAGAAGCACCACCACCACCATTACAAATACCTGCTAATCCACGCTTTCCACCTGTATTCTTCAAGACAGAAAGTAGTGTAATAACAATACGGCAGCCAGAAACACCAATAGGATGCCCCATAGCTACAGCACCTCCAAAAACATTGACTTTAGCTAAATCAATCCCTAGTTCCTTAGCGTTGGCTAAAGCCACTACAGAGAAGGCTTCATTTATTTCGAAAGCATCAACCTCATCAATACTTACACCCGCTTTGTGCAAAGCTTTAGGCATCGCCAAGGAAGGCGTTGTCGTAAACCAAACGGGCTCCTGTGCTGCATCAGCATAACTCGTTATTTTTGCGATAGGCTTAAGGCCCAATTCCTCCGCTTTTTCTTTGCTCATCAAAACGACAGCAGCAGCGCCATCATTGATTTTTGAAGCATTAGCCGCTGTGATCGTACCCGCTTTATCGAAGGCAGGGCGAAGACGATCTAAACCTGCACGATCCGCTATACGCGTGTTACCTACTTCTTCATCTTGAGATACCACCAAAGGATCTTTTCTTCTTCTAGGTACTTCTACATTGACGATTTCGTCTTTAAAAAAGCCTTTCTCATAAGCTTCTCTAGCTCTGCGGTAAGATTCGTATGCATAATCATCTTGATCCGCTCTAGAAAAATTCTTTTCTTTAGCGCAAACCTCCCCACAGTTGCCCATCATATCACCATTATAAGGATCTTGCAAGCCATCGCGTACGATACCATCCAAGATTTGGCCATTGCCATAGCGCAGTCCCGTTCTTCCTTTTGGCAAATAATGAGGAGCATTACTCATGCTTTCCATACCACCAGCCACCATAATATCGTTATCGCCTAAAGCTATAGATTGAGCGGCCATCATAATGGCTTTCATGCCTGAAGAACAAACCTTATTGATAGTCGTACAAGGAGTCTGCATCGAAATACCAGCCGCTATAGCTGCTTGACGAGCAGGAGCTTGGCCAACATTAGCTTGTAAAACATTTCCCATATACAACTCCTGTACTTGGTTGGTCTCAATACCAGCACGTTCAATAGCTGCTTGTATAGCAACTTTACCTAAATCAATAGCTGTCAAGCTAGAAAGCACGCCACCTAAATTTCCAATAGGTGTCCGAGCTACTGACATGATATATACTTCTCGCATAATTCGATTTTTATTAAAAACGTTGCGTTTAATTTTTAAAACTTTCAAGGAAAAAGCTATCAGCAAGGAAACAATACTATTTACAAACTGTTCAATACAGCTATTGCCTTTGAAAAATATGCACAAAAGTAAGGAATGTGTTTGGTATTTCGTATTAATTTCGTCATTGTGCTTGAAAATAGGGGGCAAATGAGGATACCCTCGTACCTTTGGAGGAATCCGACAGGTGGACTTAGGCCTTTAGATAAAATTTTCTGCCTTTTTCGGTCAGAAAATTAGAGGAAGTAGAAAATCGTCATTAGAGCAACTCGTAATTCCATGTCGTTTAGTTAAAGAATTTAGAGTCGTTTCTTTACCCATTTCGTTCTTATATGCTCTTAAAAAGGTCGCAGACCTTACTTATATGCCTTTCTCGTCATTTGCATTACGTCAAAACTTATACTTTCTTATATGCCTTATATGTTTCAAAATCGCCGTAACGGTACACCTCATGACTCCTAACTAGTGTTTGACCGAAAACGATCATTTCGAGAAAAAAGAGTGTATCGTCATCAGTTGAATGCGGGATAGACATTGCGTTTTGCCTTCAACCGATGACTAGCGATGGCAAAACCTCAAAGAAATGCCTTTTTCGTTGAGACACTAGTTAAGGACTAAGTAGTTTAAAAACCACTTAGTCAGACAGGATACATAGATTGTTCGAACTCGTCATGACACTAGGAATATGGGGAAAAATGATTTATGGATAGCGGCTACAGCATCGGTATTAAATGTAGAATTGTTAACAACAGATAAGGACTTTCATCACTTAAAAAATGAGTATCTAAAATTAAAAATTCTTGATTTATTGAATTACAAGTGATTGTGCCGCTCTTAAGATCTAGAAAATTTAAGCTTAATATTTCTCCGTAATGCCATTTGTAAAAGTATAAACATCAATAAAATTATCTCTAGAAATATCCATAGGTTGGAGAATGCACCAAACAAGCACATTCTCCAGCTTAAATTTTCCATAAAATAGCATTAAACCACCTTATCTGCACAAGCAGAGCTAGCGAAGGCGTCAGGTTTAGCCTTGAAGGTGAAGCCCATTCCTAGGATGTAGCCCATAGCTTCTTTTAGCGCTACATTAGACTCAAAGTGCGGGTCCGTATTAATATCTGCATGAACTTCTAGTTCAACATCATACTTGTCTAGCAAGTCGCAAAGGCTGTAAGCCACCTCAATAGAACGTGCTACTTCGTAGATCATTCGTTCTCGAAGGCTCATCTTTTGAGTAAGTTTATCTGGAGCGATAAACATAAAACCGCCCTTTTTTTC
>JAHDHB010000098.1 GCA_020631545.1 Saprospiraceae bacterium
TCCATTTGCTGAATCATAGCAAACAAGTCCTCTCTTAAATTTAATTGTGTTGATGCCATTGGTTGCGTTTTTTTGTAAAAGTACGAAAATAGGTGGTAGAAGTCAAGAGATTGGATAAAGTTGATTCCATTAGATTATTCGCTTAGTCATTCTTTATAAAAACCTTCTTCCTAAAATAGCTTAAACAAGAAGGCTCTTTTGTACAAAAAACATCAAATTACTTTGACTTCTACTTTTCTGTTTTTTGCCATAAGAGTTTACTTGCTTTGCTAGTTACAAAGTGGTCGAAATCGACCACTTTAAAATTATTTTCCACCTTTTCCGCTGGATTTTAGATCAAAAAAACCCGAAACCTAGTCGGTTTCGGGTGTCTCTCCATAGCAAGACCATAAGTGTTTCGATAGAATTGGAGAGTTGGACTATAACTCAAAATTATATTCTTGTCCAGCCTCCATCTTGGTATTTTTTTAATTAGTCAATTATACTCTAACTAATTATCTTTGCTTTAAAGAATAAAGCTTGAAACAAAGTTAAATAAAATCGGGAGATTTTCAACATAAATCTAAAGGAATAAATCCAGTCAAAAAAAATATTTCTAGTTATTACTTTCTGATTGAACACTAGAGAAACGCTCTAAAATAAATGAAATCATCCGTATATTTAACAAACGAACTAGTAAAACCTTGTTTTAAAACAAATTACTATGACACTTAAATTCACCGCCTATTAAAATACACATTTCCCACATGCGTATTCTCTAAAACGTCGTAAGTGTTATACAAACAGCTCATTCCTCAAAAATAATTTAGGCTAAAAAAATAATTAATCTTAAAACTTATCGTTCTAATTGTCCAAGGACAATGAAAAATCGTTTGTCAATCAATCATTTCAAACCTTAGTGTTAGAAAATCACTAAGTTTCTCGGATGGTATGCAAAAAGGAATTATCTTTGAGATTAACAAAAGAACAAGCGCGGAAAGCAATTTTTAGGTGTTTTTCCCTTTTTCAGTAAACAAAATACATATGAAAAGCATTGTTGTCATGGCCCACAATCAAAAAAAGGCGGCCTTAGCTACATTTTTAAAGGAACGAGAAGAATGGCTTTGGGATAGAAATCTCATTGCAACAGGACGCTCAGCAACTTTTCTAGAAAAAGAGAAATTTGGGATTCCCCTCAAGCATCTTAGCCCAGGAAAATCCGGCGGATACAACCAAATCACCGAAATGGTGCAAGCCAAATTAATCGATATGGTCATCTTTTTTCAAGATGTAGAGGTCAAAGAACACCACGAAGATATACGTATTCTTTTGGATGCTTGTAATCAAAGTAATATTCCTATTGCGACGAATCCTGCTGGAGCAGAGTTGATGATCATCGGCATTATCCACAAGCAATACAGTGAACGAACTTAAGATAATACAAGCACAACAGCGCCATCGCCTATCTATTTTCCAATTGATGCAAGCTTGTGCTGCACATCTCCAAGCACGCCAAATTAAGCAGTGGTACGAAGGGTATCCGGATCTACCTCGTGTAGATATGGACATCCAGGCGGGTCATACCTATTCCCTATTTCAAAAAGAAAATCTCCTAGGAGCTATCACGCTCAATGAAACACAAGACCCTCAATATCAAAACATCAACTGGAATATTCAAGGAAAAATTCTCGTTATTCACCGTTTAGCCGTCCATCCCAAACACCAAGGACGGGGCTATGCACAACGTTTGATGCAATTCGCTGAAAATTTCGGCAAAAAACACCATTACCAGGCTATCCGCCTAGATGCCTACAGTGGCAATAAACGCACGCAGCAGTTTTATCAAAAACAAGCCTATCAAGCTGTAGGAGAAATTAAATTCCCTTATCAACCTCTTCCTTGTATTTGCTACGAAAAGAAACTTGATCAACCCCTCTAATGACCACTTTAGTAAGTACCTACAGTACAAGGATTCCCCTCAAAACGATTGCTAAAATCAATAAAATGTATGTTTTCTTAGCCGAGAACCGTCCAAAAGCTTAGAAAATAGTGCATTCATGTAGGCTCCTTCAAGCAATATATAAAGGAAGATGCTGTTTTCCCAACACTATCAAGAGTTGCCCCAACCTTAAGGCACTATCACCGCTATCCCACGCCAGTCAAGCCTTTCAAGCACCTAGTCTATCAAAACCTTAACGCTCAATGCTCAAATAGTCTTAACACTGTTGATAATTTTTAGTTTAGTTTTTTTGGTGCTTAACAAATTAAGTTTACCTTTACCCATTAATACAAAATGGGGAATTTTTCGTATCAAAAAGCCCATTAACCCATAGAAACCTAGTGATTACAGTATATAATACTTGAAAAACTTTTTTTTCAAAGATTTGAAAATGGTTTACTAGACAAAATGGGGTAGTTTGTAAAGTACTTTTATACAAATTAAGCATCAACTTTTGGATTTTCGATAAACAATCGGTTCTCTACTAGTGACTATCGCCTGTTTTGTTGTCTTAATTATTGATACTTACATTTGTGATTTTTAACTTTTAATTTGCGGCTCTACTGCCTTAGGTCTATGAGACAAATTTTTTGTTTATTCGTTTTTGTCTTTATCTGCCACAGCCTTGTATGTGCGAAATCGAACTCGACTACGGAAGTGTCGGCTTCTATTCCCTCCTTGGCTCAGGTATCTCCTCCTACCGACACTTTTGTGTTTTTCTTATATACACAATCTTCCCTGACGGTTTGTGCTGACACACTTGAGGTTCAACCTATTGGCACTATCAATGCATTTAATTGTGGGAACAATACTGGCGCTACTTTTACGCTGTCTCCTACTATGAATGGTTGCATTGACTTTTCCGCTATAGGGAATGAAGGAATAGATACGATTTGTGTGGAGATTTGCAATAGTGTTGTTCCTTCTTGGTGCGATACCTCCGTCCTTATTTTTAATGTGAACGCACCTCCCCCACCGACGGCCAATCAAGACAATATCTCGGTTTTGGAGAATGATTCGGTCGTCATCAACCCTATCGCCAATGACATTGTTTTAGGAAATCCCTCTATATTTATTACTACTTTCCCTGAACATGGCGAACTTACGCTTGATGGTAACAACAACTTACTGAATTATGTACCCGATGAAAATTATTGTGGCACAGACTCTATAGAATATAATATTTGTAATGGAAATTGTGACATAGGCACTATCCTAATAGATGTGGTTTGTGATGGAATAGAAGGCGATTACAAAATATTTAATAGTTTTTCGCCTAATGGCGATGGCGTAAACGACTTTTTTACGATTCAAGGCGTTGGTGATTTTAGCAAGTTTCAGCTAAGAATTTTCAACCGTTGGGGAATTGAAGTCTACCGAAGTGTTAACACTGGCTATACCAATGATTGGGACGGAACATGGGGAGGAAAGGTATTGCCGGATGGGACGTATTTTTATACATTCAAGAACCTGGACACCAATACGGTAGACAAGGGGTATCTCCAAATCTATCGCTAAGAAAAGGAAGACATTCCTAGTCCTCTTACCCAAATGTTTTTAAAATATTGTAAGCCAATATAATATTAGATAAATGAAGTATTTCTTTCTTGTCTTTTCTTGCCTTATTCTTTTCAGTGAAATAGGGAAAGCACAACAAGATGCCATGTTTACACAATACATGACAAATGCCGTGCTTTTTAATCCGGCCTATGCAGGAAGCCGCAAACACATGAGCATTGGCCTAGTTCACCGTAGCCAATGGCTTGGTTTTGGAGAAGGTGCGCCTACTTCTCAGGCCTTCACCCTCCACACCCCCTTGCGCAACAAGAAAATTGGTCTTGGTTTTAGTTTGTACAACGATCATATTGGCGTAACCAATGAATTAGGAATTCAAGCTAGTTATGCTTATCGTATCCCTCTAGGAAAAGGGAATTTTGCGCTTGGCTTACAAGGAGGTTTAACCAATTGGCGCTCAAAAACCAATAAATTGGAGCAAGCTTCCCCTAATGACCCTGCTTTTACAGCAGAAATACCTAACTTACTTTTGCCTAACTTTGGATTTGGAGTTTATTACTCTACGCCTTCTTTTTATGTAGGAGGTTCCGTACCTCATTTGATAGATAATGATTTGCGAAGGCAAGGAATTGACACTATAAAATTCGCTCGTCAATATAGACACTATCATTTGATGGGAGGAATGGCCCTGAAATTCTCTAGTGGCGTCGTATTCCGTCCTTCTATTTTAATTAAGAATGTCGGTCTATTTGGCGAGTTTAAGGATAAAGAAAGTAAAACCTCTGCACCAACTCAATTTGACATTGGCGCAGCCTTTTTATTCAATGAGATGTTGTGGACGGGCATTGCACTGCGTTCTGCTTTTGCAGGAGACAACAGCAATTCGTCTTACGATTCCATTGATTTTTGGTCTCAAGTACGCCTAAAAAACGGGATTCGTGTCGGAATGGCCTACGATGTTAGCATTGGAGGAATACAAAGTATTTCGGCAGGCTCTATCGAAGTCATGCTCGGTTATGAATTTTACTATGAGAAAAAGAATATCGTTCACACACGGTATTTCTTTTAACCCCAATTTTTTATGATTTTCCGAAGTAGGCCATTTAAGAGTAATTCAACTTTAGGAGCTGCTTACTTTACGCTACACAAATCCTGGTATCTATAAACTGCAATAGTCTATGAATCTTAGAAGTCTTATAGCGATGTTTTTTATCTCACTTGTTTTTGCTGGTCAAGTTTTTGGCCAACGAGCAAAGATGAAGCGAGCGGACGCTTATTTTGAGACACTCAGCTATAACGATGCCATCAGAACCTACCTTGAGGTATTGGATAAGCGAGATGTGGACAGAGCTAAAGTCAATTTAGCTGAAGCTTATCGCAGAATTGGCAATATGAGTGAGGCTGAATATTGGTATGGCCAATCTGTTCGCCTTCCTGATGCTCTTCCTGAGCACAAATTGTTCTATGCTATGGCCTTACAAACTAACGGCAAGTGTGATTTAGCGATTCGTTGGTTTGAAGAATACTCCAAAGAAAGACCTAAAGATCTTCGAGGTGAATTATTGAAAGAATCTTGTAGAGATGATGTGTATTATGCATTTTCTAATGGGGATGAAACCAACTATAAAATCAACCATTTAAGGGCTGTAAACAGTGATTTAGACGATTTTGGTGCAGCCTTTTTTGGTAGCGGTATTGTTTTTACTTCTGAGCGTGATCGGGGAGCAGCGGTCGTAAGGGTACATACTTGGACGGGCGATCCTTTCCTAGAATTGTATTATTCAGAAATTGAAACGGCTCCTATGGATACTACGGGCGTTTTCAACTATGGAAAACCTGTAAAGTACTCCAATAAATTAAATACTAAATTTCACGACGGGCCACTTTGTTTTTCTAGTGATCAACGTACCGTTTATTTTACAAGGAATAACATCATTCGAGGAAAAACAGGACGTGACGACGAAGGCATCGTCCGGCTAAAAATATTTAGCGCCGTTTATAATGGCAATGATTGGACTGATATTCAAGGTATGCCCTTCAATAGTGATGAATATTCGGTTGCTCATCCAGCGGTATCTTCAGACGGAGAAATGATGATCTTTGCTTCTGATATGCCGGGTGGTTTTGGAGGAATGGATTTATATATTTCTAAGTTTGAAAATGGGCGGTGGTCTCCTGCCATCAACCTAAATTCTTACATCGCAGGTATTAATACGGAGGGAAACGAAATTTTTCCTTCTATACACACCGATGGCACGCTTTTCTTTACCTCGAATGGCCACACAGGCTTGGGAGGCTTAGACATTTTATATGTAAAGAAGGTCAACAACAATTGGGGACCAATCACCAATATGCGTGCTCCAATCAACTCCAGTGCTGATGATTTTGCCTTGACGATGAACAACGAAAAGACCTTTGGTTTCTTCTCTTCTAATCGTGGAGGGGGTGTTGGTAATGACGACATTTATAGCTTTAATCGCTTAATGGTTGACGTTGAAGTGCTTGTTTTTGACGAAAACACAGGAAAACCAATCGAAGGAGCTGTCGTTAATCATAATTGTAGAAAAAATCGACCTGTTGCTACGGGTTCTGATGGTAAGGTTTTATTTGAATTGCCTTTGCAAAAAGATTGTTCGCTTACGGCTAGTATGGACAAATACCTCAACAATACGACCAATATTAGCACCAGCGCCTATCGTTCTGGAGAGCGAATTTTCATTCAAATTCCTTTAAAAGCCCCCTTGGAATTCCAATTGGCGGGAATGGTTTCTAATGAAAAGAACAATCGTGCGCTAAAAGGTGTAACCCTAACGCTTTCAAATGATTGTGGAGATATCCTTCAAGTTGAAAAATCAGAAAAAGGAGGTACTTATAATTTTGAATTAGAAGCAGATTGTTGTTATGCCATCAAAGCTGAAAAAGAAGGCTATTTAACTAAAGCTCAAGATATTTGTACTCGAAATAAAAAGGTTTCTGAAAACTTTACAGCGAATTTGGCACTTGCGCCTATTCCTAAAACGGGTACGCCTCCTGTAGCAACGACAGAACCACCTGTAGTCGTGATTACGCCTCCTACGCCTCCTGTAACAACAACACCTGTAGAACCTCCAGTGGTTACAACGACGAGTCCTACACCGAATTCATCGCCTGTTGCAGAATATTTTGATAAAATTCCAATTGTAATTTATCACGACTTTGACAAGGCCAATGTGAAATCTTTTGATGAAAACGTGTTGCTTCGCGTACTAGAAATGATGAATAAGTACTCCGAAATTTCTATCGAAGTGGCTTCTCATACCGATTCTAGGGGGAATGCAGAATATAACCTTCTTCTCTCTCAACGAAGAGCAGAAACCGTATCGAACTTCCTCGTTAACAATGGAATTAGCCGAGAACGGATTATTACTAGAGGTTATGGAGAATCTCAAATCCAAAACCATTGTGTTGATGGCGTATACTGCTCGGAAAAAGAACACTTGAGAAATAGACGTACGGAGATTATTCCTTATTAGGTCTTATTTATAGTAGGGAGAGCGTTTGACAAAATTAAGCTTTAGGGCCAAATGCCTCCTATCCCCTAGGAAAAGGCTAGAATAACCTTGATGGTAACTCTTCAACCACCAATATTATTCTAGCCTTTATTGATCACCTTATAAATAAGCGGCAAATTATTTTCAAAAACCAAGAAATTAGCTTAAATTGGCTTAGAAAATATCGCCCTGTCACATTATAACTCATCTTGTGTGGTTTATTGTTGATTAGGGGGTAATGTAATCCTTAAAAATGGAATAGGATTGAGGAAGTCGCTATTCTCATTTTTAATGCTGTAGAATTTTATTGATGGAACTAGAACGTATAATTGGAGAATACTCCGGTGAAAAAAATGGCCCTTTATTAGTTTGTCTTGGTGGTGTTCATGGAAATGAACCGGCTGGCGTAGAGGCTTTACAAGAAGTGTTTAGATTGCTTGAACTAGAGCCTAGCCTAAATCCAAGTTTTGAATTCAAAGGAACCCTCTTAGGTCTAAGAGGTAATTTGACGGCCTTAAAAAAGGATGTCCGATTTATTGACTGTGATTTAAATCGGCTGTGGAGGGAGGAAAATGTTGCTCGAATTCTTTCTACGAACAACGAAGAACTCCTTGTAGAAGAGAAAGAACTCAAAGAGCTCTACCATCTTATCCATCAAAAAATAGACCAACACCAACCTGACAAGCTCATTTTAATGGACTTGCATACGACGACGGCTTCTGGTGGCATTTTCTCTATTGCTACAGACGAGAAGGAAAGCTGCCGTATCGCTCAGGGGCTCCATGCCCCCGTCATACTGGGAATGCTTCGCAATCTAAGTGGAACCACGCTACATTATTTTACCAACGAAAATTTCTCGGTTGAGACAACTGCTGTCTGCTTTGAATCTGGCCAGCATGAAGAATTAGACTCTGTAAAGAATGCTGTTTCTGCCATTATCAATTGCTTGCGCTCTGTTGGATGTCTCAATGCCCACGATGTAGAAAACAAGCATGATGAGCTTCTTATTCGAATGTCTTCCAATCTCCCAAAAGTAGCAGAAATGCTTTATTGTCATCCTGTTGAGGCGGAGGATCAATTTGTCATGCATCCTGGCTACTTAAATTTTCAACCCATCCAAAAGGGAGAACTACTCGCTTCTGATAAACAAGGAGAAATTCGCTCTAAGGAAGATGGTTTGATTCTCATGCCCTTATACCAATCTATTGGGGAAGATGGTTTTTTCTTGATTCGCACGGTAGAAGGCTATTAGTTTTCTTCAATTCGGCATTCCATCCCATTAAAGTTATGGCTTAAAGATTATGAAATTGGAATTCTTGAGGTAAATGCTGCCTCAGAAAACCATCAGGCCAGACCATCCCGCAAGGCTAAGCGGCACTGCCCAGATGGCACTACCACAAAAGCCTATTGAAAAGGGATTAATAATCGAACTCTGGTTAATCGGTATTTGGAAGTCGTGCTTATTTTTTAGCGGTAAGACGCTCAATCATTCCTCCCATAATGGCTCTTGTCGTTGGTCTCCACCATTGTTCCATTCTTCGCCCCATATCTTTCTCTAAATCAAATTCAAAACTCGCTGCAATTTCTTGTCTAATTTGGGATTTAGATTGTTTCCAAGCATGAGGATCAAAGGCCAAGTACTGCTTCAATTTTCCAATGGCTCTAGGAAGTACATCTTCTGCGGGGCATATTTCATCAACTAATTGGGCTGCTAGGGCTTCTTCTACCGTCAATAATTTTCCTTCGAGTAAAAAGCGATGTGCATTTCCTCTTCCTACCCAAAAACTGTAAAGGCCAAAGATGTATTTGGGAATCGCAATTCCAACAGGTACCTCATTCAGCCCAATCCGATATTTCCCCTCCGCCATAACTCTATAATCGCAACAAATCGCTAATACACAACCACCTGCGGGGCTATGCCCTGTTATTCCTGCCACAAGCGGCTTCGGAAAGGTGGCTAGTGTTTTTACCATTTCGAAAAAATCCATCCAAAACTGCAAAATCTCAGCTTCGTTATAGTCATACAACTCAATAAGGTCTAGCCCAGCACTGAAAAAACGTTCTTTTCCAGTCAATACAACTCCTTGTATATCTTCGCGTTGTTCTAGTTCCCGAAATAAAGTCGTAAGTTGATTGACCATTGCTGAATTCATTGGATTCGCTCGTCCACGATCCAACTGAACGATCATATAATTGTCTTGAATAGTTGTTTTTAACATTAGTTAATTTTTTGAACATCAAAAAAAATCTTTGCACCAAATCCTCCCTAAAGCTAACATAGTAAGCCTTAGATCGCTTGCGGAATTAGCAGCTTCTTATGTGTTTTATATGGTTAATAATTTACGTAAAAAAACATATTTCCTGCACAAAATGAAATACTTAACCTATCTGGGTACTACTCCAGAAAGGCCATTGTTCTTATTCCACTTGATATGATCCTCTGCATTCGTATCTCCAGAAAAGTCAACATCCGTTGATTCATAAACATTGAAATTTCCATTGTTCGCTTCAAATAGAACACGGTCATTAGCATTAATATCAGGGCCATTTACATCAGTAGTTTGTTCAAAATCTCCTGCCGGTAATGCCCAAACGTTTAATTCCATTTCGAGTTGTCCTGTTCCTAGTACAGCATACGAATTTTGCCACCTAAAATCATGATTAAAGACACCGTTGGTTAAGGCAAGCGGATCCGTGGACATCACCGCCATATGATTTCGATGCTCAATAACCATATAATAAGTACCATTAAGCCCAGAGGGTAGACAGGCATCTAGGAAACGAATTTCTCCATTAGCAGCCAGCAGTGCGGCATTTTTCCACACCTCCGTTGATTTTGCCCTTGTGGTACGTAAGGACACTAAAACCCAATCCACGACATCCGCATCATAGTCTGTAATCGATTCAAGCCCAAGGTAATTCCAAGGAGCTATATGATAAGGCTGACCAGCAGGAGTCGGCGTTACGCTCATATCTACAGGCGTTTGTCCGGGTAAAAGTTGCCTTTCCGTATTCAGCGTCGTCACCATTTTTAAGCTGTCCTTCATATAAGCCCCTTCCAGAAAAGCAGCGGTTTGAATGCCCTTTCCTATACGACAAGGATCAACGTCATCCGTCAATAAGTCCCCGTCGGAATCCATATCGCGAATATCAGGGACATCATCTCCATCAGAATCGACACAAGGCCACCCCGTTGGGCATTCTTCTATATCTGCAACGCCATCGTTATCGGTATCCGTATTGGGATCAAAATTCGCTCCCTTTGTTATCGTAAAATAATCATCCACTAGGCCAATGGAAGAGACAAATTTGACCTCCATTCTATCTCCTTCAACATCGACTACGACAGAACCTAGTGTACTCATAGAAGCATACATCACAGGATGGTTTAAACTTCCACCACTTATTTTTCCTGAAGAACCAGCAGTAATGTAAACGGCACCATCTCCACCAAAATGGCCATCATGGTATTTAGTATAAGCAACATCCACATTTTCTTTTCCACTTCCTTCCTGAACGGTCATTGTACCATTGAAAGTGGAGGAATGCCCATAGTGCCCTTTGACAAATTTTGAGCGTTCGTAAGAGTGGCTATGGCCTGCTAAAATAAGGTCAACTCCTGCATCTTCAAGTATGGGCAAAGCATTTTGACGCATTTGTATTAATCTGGATTCGATATCGGAATCGTGCGAACCTTTGGTGTAAGCAGGGTGATGCCAGATGGCAATAATCCAATCTTTAGTATTTGCTGCTAGGTCGTTTGCTAACCAAGTCAACATCGGGCCATTCACACTGCGGTCAGAATCATGTGAATCTAAGGAGATAATATGAATATTTCCATAGTCAAATGAATAATAAGCTTCTGTGCCAGAGGGCAAGCCTCCCGCTTCTCCATTTTTTGGGAAAGAAAAAATATCGTAGTAAGTCCCTGTTTGCGTAGCAGCATCAGCACCACTATAATAGTCATGATTGCCAGGGCAAGACCAAACGACGGAATTGATCAAGAAATCTTCATACATATTTTCAAAAATGGCTGTTTGGTATTCTTCATCTAAACCATCATTATAAGCATTATCCCCAAGGAGGAGAATCATATCGGAATGCGTGCTTCCATTGAAATTTTGATAAGCATCTCTTACAGCCCTTTGATTATTATTGGCTGTACCACAATCACCTAGCACCCAAAGGCGATAAGGATCTTGAGCATCAGGCAGAGGGGAAGTCACAAAATAATGCGCCACATCTCCACCTGCAAAAGCGTCACTAGAACTCCCTACTGCATAATAGTATTTCGTAGCAGCCGTTAAGCCTGTGAGCTCAATTTCATGATCAATAGATAAGGTAGGCGAACTCTCAAAAAACGTTAATGAATTCGGCGAAGAACCATACCAAACCCCCGCATCCGTAACGGTATTTGTTCGCCATTTTAAGATCATACTTGTTGGTGTTCCTTTTTGTAAATAAGGGCCACGTACAACTACAGCAGCAGCGGAACGCTCCAGTTTGAGATCAAAACTTATGTCGGAACTTGTAATACTCCGATTATGAATTTCGACAGCAATCGTATTCGTTCCTTGTACAAATTGGTTTTGCGTAAGATATTCAGTAACAAATACTCCTTCCGCAGCAGTGGCGGAAGCAGCCGTATTGTAGCTAATCGTTCCAGCAGGCATATTCGTTCTGTAAACTTCATTGCCATTCAAGTAAACGACGGCACCATCATCCCTAAGCAAATCTAACCGTGCGCCAAAAATCCAATCGTTTAAATTAACAACTTCAAACGTTTTTCTAAAGTAAGTCGTTAGATATTTGTTGCTGGGATCATTTCCATAACTAACGACGGTAGCTTCGTCACCTTCCCCATAGCCTAATTCAGCCAATCCGAGACTCCATGTCGTATCATCAAAAGAAGGGCTATACCAAGCAGTACCTTGATTAGAGCCATCATCCAAGTATTTCCACTCCGCACCTAGTGCTATGGCAACGTCATCACCTCCTCCATTAAGTTCTGTTCCTATAATTTCCAAATCAAAACCGAGGTCAGAGCTGGTACCACTTCTTTGGTGAACCTCTACAGCGATGAGGTTTTGCCCTGCTTGAAAGTAGGACATAGGAATAACATAAGGTACATATACATTTTCATCTGCTCCACCTACAGTAACATTCGCATAGGTCAAATAATCAACCGCAGCAGGCATATTAACGCCAAAGACTTCAATTCCATTTATATACAAAACAAAACCATCATCAAAAAGTACATTAAGAATCATCTGGCTGAACGCCGAAGGATCAGTCAAATTAAAGCATTTTCGAAAATAGGTTGTCGGATATTTCGAATTCGGATCGGGCCCATAATTAAGCACCGTATTCTCATCTCCTTCTCCGTACCCAAGCTGCCCATTCCCCTCACTCCAAGCACTGTCATCAAAACTTAAAGTAGACCAAGCCGATCCTTGATTCGAACCATCATCCAAGTATTTCCATTTACTTCCTTTGGCAATCAAATCCCCTCCCCTTGCTAAAAGTTCTAAATCAAAGCTAATATCCGAACTTGAGGCGCTGCGCTGATGAAGTTCGACCGCAATTTCGTTGGTTCCTTCGAGTAAAAAAGAAACAGGAACCACGATGCTATTGTAGACATCTTCATCTGCTCCAGAAGTCGTAGCAGCAGCATAAGTCAAATAATCCACTCCAGAAGCCGGCATATCCAATCGCGTAAATTCTACCCCATTGATATAAATAATAACACCATCATCATAAAGTATATTCAACTGAAAATCCACAAAATCAGACAATCCTTCTACCGTAAATGTTTTCCGAAAGTAAGTGGTCGGATATTTATTCGCGGGATCGGGACCATAACTAAGCACGGTCGCTTCATCACCGTCTCCATAGCCCAATTGCCCATTACCCGAAGCCCAAGCACCATCGTCAAACCCTAACGCATACCAAGCAGCACCTTGATTCGAGCCATCATCAAGGTATTTCCAGTTATCATTTTTACTGATAATGGTAAGTTCACCACATGCAAAAGCATACAGGGAAAAGCATAAAGGAATTAAGAGGAGGATAATTCGTTTCATAAATAAGGAGGAATATGTAGGTGAAATAATTTCGAGTAGTAGAAAATTAACGCGGTAAGACAAGCACTTCTAAGTCTAACCTTCATGAAAAGCTTAAAGATAGCAAGCACACAAAATACGAAATACATAAAAACACAACTTCTTATAAGCTATGCATTTAGTTTTGTTCCTGTAAAAATAAGTAGATATCTAGATATCTTTTCCTTTTGAAACGAATAAAAGAGTTTTCTCTAAAAGAATATTTTTAATCAAACTGAAGTTTGCCTCATCGTTTGTACGAATAAAAGATTAACATGTTTTTATTTATTTCCAATGTTGATTTTTTAGAAAGATCGTACCTAAAAGACCAACTTTTCTTTTGTTTTTAAGCTTTCCACCAACAATTTATCGCTAAACTAGGCTAAAAAAACCCGAATCTTATATTGCCCATTGACTATCTCCTAAAAAATACGTATTATTGCCGTCTGAAATACTATATTCTTATGGAGATTCCAACGAAAATGATCAGCCCCATGCAACAACAAAAGCCCTCTGAAAGTGAAATTTTAGACTTTGTAGATAAAGCATTACATGAAGATGTACGCGAAGGAGATCACACCTCCCTAGCCTGTATCCCTTCTGATGCTAGAAGCAAAGCAAAATTGCTGGTAAAAGATGACGGCATCTTAGCTGGTGTTGAATTAGCCAAATCGATTTTCAAACGTGTCGATCCTACTGCTAAAGTGGATGTAAAAATTGAAGATGGTGCAGCTATCACCTATGGAGACATCGCTTTTGAAGTAGAATGCAATGCGCAGGCCTTATTGAAAGCTGAAAGAGTGGTGTTGAATGCTATGCAACGAATGAGTGGTATAGCGACAATGACTGACCGCTTTAAGGCTGAGGTAGAGGGAATTGTGGATGTTCAGCTTTTGGATACCCGAAAAACCACTCCTCTCCTTCGCTTCCTTGAAAAATGGGCGGTACGTCTTGGTGGTGGTACAAATTATAGACACGGACTTTACGATTGGATTATGATCAAAGATAATCACATCGATGCTTGTGGAGGAATCTCTAAAGCCATTCTTCGCGTCAATGATTACCTAAAAGAGAACAACTTAGACCTCAAGATAACGGTTGAAGTCAGAAATCTCGTAGAGCTATACGAAGTCCTTGAGGTTGGGAAAGTCAACCGCATCATGCTCGACAATTTTGAATTGCCTATTCTTAAAGAAGCTTTGGCCATTATCAACGGTCGTTTCGAAACGGAAGCTTCTGGCGGTGTTAACTTATTTTCGATCCGCGAGATTGCTCAAACAGGTGTTCAATTCATCTCTATCGGTGCTTTAACGCATTCTTTTGAAAGCTTGGATCTTAGCTTGAAAGTGATTAAGTAGGGATAAAAAATGTAGGAAGTATGCTGTATGAAATAAGAAGTAAGCTTCGACCTTCGGAAATTTCATACAGCCTACTTCCTAAGCTGGCAAAGCCAGAACCAAGTAGAGAGTATAGGGACTGTCATTACAAATTTAGATTTTTCGAAGAAAAATCTGTCTCTCTTCTCTCTACCTT
>JAHDHB010000099.1 GCA_020631545.1 Saprospiraceae bacterium
TTTTGGAAAGCATTGGTTTCTTCATCCAAGCGCTCTATAAGCGATGTTACGGTGTAAAAATTCCCCTCTTCATCTTCTATCATGCCTCTACAGTTACTAGATTTCCATTCTGTTTGATAGACTTGAAAAGGATTTTTTCGAATGCTTGATTTTACGATGCCCCAAGGAGAAGAAAACCACATGTTTTCTCCATCCTCCAAAAAATTCACATAAAATATTAAGCCCTCTCCTTCTTCAAATTTTCGTTTAAACTTTTCTTCACCTTTGGCATTATACAAGTAGAAATACCCCTTATTAAGAAAGAGCCAAGTCCCATCTTTTCTACGAATGACAAAATGGTAGTTGGATCGAACATTTTTAATTTGATGCTCATCGGTCAAAAAATCCGCCTCTAAATAAGGCTCAAAAGCTTCAGCAGTTTCCTTTTTCACCCAAAAAGAATAGACATAATGATCGTCTTCAGTCCCTAAATTGACCATCCAAACGGTATTCTCTTCATCGACCCAGAAATCAGATATATCACTTTGAAAGTCAAAGGAATTCAAAACATACCCTGCTTCATTAATGCACAAAAGTTGATTTCCTGTACTTAGCCAAATCTTCCCTTTAGCATCTATTTTGACATGGCTAAAAGCAGCATCAACCTGAAAGTAGATTTCCTTAAACGCACCATTTTTATACAAAAACAACTTTCCGGTGTCTGTAGCTAGCCAAATCCTGTTTTGAGGATCACTTATTCGAGGAAGTATTAACTCCGCAGCTCCAAAAGCATCCTTGGAATCAACATATTCCTCAAAGGGAACAGCTTTTTCCGTTTTCGGATTAAAAATTTCTATCCCGTTAATATATATTGGTTTAGGTAAATCTCTTTCAAAATTCACCTCAAACAACCACAAATTTCCATCCGTATCTATTTCTATATAACCATTGTTTAATTTTTGTGCATTTTTTACACCGTGCTCTTCTGCATACAATTTAAAGGAATAGCCATCATAACGATTTATCCCATAACTATTTGATATCCACAAATATCCTTCTTCGTCTTTCACCATACTGTGAACCATCTGACTGGCCAAACCATCTTCCGTCGTAATATTTCGAAAATCGACTAGATATTCTTGAGCAATTACATAAAAACTATTAACGAGCAAGCATAATACGCATATAGAGTGTCTTACATTCACAAGCAACTGGTTTTTAATTACTAAAAAACAAACACAATAAGCAGTATTGAATATGAGGCTGTCGGCCTTGCTAGATTGGAATTCGAATTAAGTATTAACTCTAAATTAAAGATAATAAAAAAGGAGGTAAAAAAATCAAAGTTTGACAAATATCATGTAAAATATTGTGACATTTATAACAAAAATAACTCTCACATTAAAATGATTTTCATTATAATAACAACATATAAAAATAACGAAAAGAGCAATTCCATACATTTTCTCTTATAGTTCCTATGAGTTAAGTGTTCTTCGATTATTCCAATTAAGTTTTTTGCCCTTTAGTTAAACCTCCGCATTTACATAATTAAATTCACCAAACATAAAAATATTGAAAACGAAATTAAAAAGACAAGAACAAAAAAGTAAAACATTTATGAACAACCAATTAGACAACGAGAACAGTTCAAAATTCAACGGTAATCAGACATGCCAACTATCTAAAAACACACAACGTTTATATGCTAATACACCAGCAATTTTCCTGATTCAAGTAGGTATCCAACGGATTTTTTGGCGTTTAGTTTCGATTTTTGCGAATATGATTCCATTTTTCTAGTATTATTTTAAATAAAAAGAATGATTAAAATTTGTGACTTTTTTCTCACAAAACGGAAAAATTCTAGGACTGGCGAATATATTGTCAATATCTGACAAAATGTACCAAGGAATATTACAAAAAAGACAAATAAGATGCAGAATAGGTACGACGGTTGGATTTTTGTTGAAATTTGACGCCTAAAACAAAATTTTAAATCATTTTCTATACCCAAAACACATATAAACTCTACTAAGACAACAAGATAATTGAATAAAATTTTCCTCCATTTCTTAAGATATTCTTGATTTATCCCAAGGATGTAAAATAGATCACCGTCGCATTTCGAATATTTATGATTTATAACAAGATATTTTTTTGCTTAAAAACAATCACATAAAACAATGTTATACTGCAATAATACATAACAAACAAAAGTGTATGGTACAAGCGTACAAAAAATCGGGACGAATGTACAAGTGTTTTATGCTATTTTTTTATTATTTGCAATAGAGTTATTTAAAATATTCTTAGATAGAATTGATTTTTGTGACTTTAGTTCTTTTTTGATGCTTTAGGATTATCCTTGTCGAAATTCTAAAGGATTTTTGTAAAACTAAACTATAACCAATTTAAACCTGAACTATGAGTAAAACACTATTTAATTTTCGGACCCTTACCTACATGTTAGGCGTAGTCTTATTGATTGCCTTTGTATGGAGTTGCAATACATCTACACTACCCGGCACTGTATCTAAAGAGGAATGCTGCTCTGACGGAGAAGCAGATTTTAACGGCGTAATCAAGCAGGATGTAAATAACTCCACATCAGACTGGGATGCCTATACTCCAAAAATGATGTCGAATGATACTACTCCTAACATTTTATTTGTTTTGTATGATGACACTGGACTTGGTGCTTGGTCGCCTTATGGCGGAGCCATCAATATGCCCACATTAGATGCTTTGGCAAAAGAGGGATTGACATACACACAATGGCATACCACAGCACTGTGTTCTCCTACTCGTTCTACGATTTTGACAGGACGCAACCACCATCTCAATGGTATGGCTAGTATTACAGAAACTTCTGATGGCTACCCTGGTGCTAATGGAAGAGTGCCAGCCAATTGTGCTGCTTTTGCTGAAATTTTGCAAGACCACGGATATGCTACTTTCTGGATGGGAAAAAATCACAATGTACCTGAACAGGATGTAGCTCCAGGAGGAAGAAGAACCGAATGGCCTTGCCAAATTGGTTTCGACAGATTTTATGGATTCTTAGGAGGGGAAACCAATAATTGGTATCCTGATTTGGTGGAAGATAATGGTTTCATTGAAACACCAGAAACCGTAAGTACTGGAGAGCCTTACCATCTTTCAGCAGATTTAGCCGATAGAGCAATTGATTACCTACGCAATTTGAATGCTTCTAATCCTTCCAAGCCTTTTTATATGTGGTTTAACCCTGGAGCCAATCACGCTCCTCATCATTCCCCTAGGAAATATATCGACAAATATCTTAACAGTGGGATATTCGACAAGGGCTACGATGCTTATCGTGATTGGGTCACCCAAAGAATGAAGGAAAAAGGTGTTTTACCAGAAAATGCCACAAATACAGCCGTTAATTTTATGCCTGATACAACGGCCAACGACTTGGATAGGATTCGTCCTTGGAACTCTCTAAAAGATAACGAAAAAGCATTATTTATTGAAATGGCAGCAGTTTACGCTGGTTTTTCAGAATACACGGATGCTCAAGTAGGTAGAGTTATAGACTATTTGAAAAAGACGGGACAATATGATAACACCATTATCCTTTACGCTGCTGATAATGGCGCCTCAGGAGAAGGTAGCCCTAATGGCTCCGTCAATGAAAACAAGTTTTTTAATGGCTATCCCGATGAAATGGCGGAGAATCTAAACTATATAGGAAAGCTAGGCGGTGTAGATACGTACAATCATTTTCCAACGGGTTGGGCAGCTGCTTTTTCTGCTCCATTCAAAATGTTTAAACGTTATGCCAATTATGCTGGGGGTACTCAATGTCCTTTAGTCATTACTTGGCCTAAAGGGATAGAAATTGATTTAGAAAATCCCAAGAACAACATACGCCACCAATATCATCATTCAGTCGATATTGTACCTACCCTTCTTGAAGCTATAGGTATTGAGATGCCTGCTTATTACAACGGAGTAAAGCAAAGACCTCTTTCCGGCGTTTCTATGTTTTATACCTTTGATAAGGACTGTCAGCCTAATGCTCAAACCAAAAAGAAAACCCAATACTATTCCATGTTAGGAACTAGAGCTATCTGGCATAAAGGTTTGAAAGCCTTAGCAGTGCATTCTCCTACTAGTGGTAAGGCTGGCTACGAAAATGATGTATGGGAGCTCTATGATTTAACAAAAGACATCTCGGAATCGAAAAATGTGGCTAATGATCCAGCTTATGCGGGGAAGTTGGATAACATGATAAAACTATGGGAAAGAGAAAAGGACAAAAACCTCGTATGGCCTTTAGATGATAGACTCCCTGACCAAGTAATTGGCGTGAAACGTCCTTCTCCTGAACCAGAACACAAAAGGTATACTTACTACCCCATGACTACTCCTGTCCCTGAAGGTGTTGCCGTAGATGTACGACAAAAGTCTTACAAGATACTAGCCAATGTTCATGTCAGACCCAATACTTCAGGCGTTTTATTTGCACATGGTTCCCGTTTTGGAGGACATACCTTATTCATCAAAAACAAAAGACTACATTATGTGTATAATTTCTTAGGAATTGATGGTAAGCAACAGTCTTTTACTTCCATAAAGGAAATTCCTGTAGGGGCACATACCCTTGGTATGGAATTCATTAAACAAGGAAATGGTGATTACAATGCGCCTACTGGAACAATCAAGTTATACATTGATAATGAAGTCGTTAGGCAAGGCGACTTAGAAACACAACCCGCAAAATTCACACTTTCTGGAGATGGACTTTGCGTAGGTTATGATAGTGGGGACAAAATAACGCCCCTTTATCCTAGCCCTAGTGAGTTTGAGAAAGGAAGGCTTCAACTTGTTGCCGTGGATGTCGATGTCGATGATAAGGGTAATCCGCTTAAAACCTATGAGGAGGTTTATACCGAGGTACATGACTTGATGAAAGATTTTTTGTAAGTAAGTCGTCTCTTAATATATGGTTTCGTAGTTTATTATAATTAAGCAATTCCCTGCCAAGTTGTAGCTTCACTTGGCAGGGATTTTTTTGTTAGCCAAGCGAGAAACAAAGAAGGATAACGGAAAGATAACAAGTACCTTAATTATTCTTTGGGCAGCTTATTCCGCTATCCACCCCATCCCCTCTCTCTCAATGCTGTTAAGTTAAGACTTAAAGTGCTGACTTTTAGCTTAATTTTCGCGAGCGAAAATTAAAAAGCCCTAGCAGGGCGGCCCTGTCTGTAGCCTCGTGCGAAAGCGCGAGGTAATCGAGAGCGAGATACGTAAGGTACATCGTACCGAACCCGTAATCGTTCTAACGTGAAAATAAACAGACGATTACAGGGACGGTGCTATGCACCTTTTTGCTCCGTTTTCTTTAAACCCCGCGCTTTCGCACGGGGCTACAGGCAGGGTCGCACCTAAAGGCGCTTCAATCTTCGCAAGCGAAAACTAAGCTAATAATCAAGGCCTTACCTCTTAACTTAACAGCATTGCCCCCTTGCCATAGCATCTTGAAGGCTATTGCCTTCTCTCTTAGGATGCCTTTTTACTTCTAGCTTGAGTTCGATTAATTTTTAGTTCTTAATTTGTAAAAGAATTGATTGTTTTTCTTCTACCTGTTTACCAATATTACTACATGTTTTACAAGGTGTTGCAGCCCCGAGAGCAATGATAGGTGGCGGGATTAGCTGCCCTAACAAACGTTAGCAAGGAGCAAAATGTCACACTCTCACTCTCAAAAATAAGCCAAATCTAAAAAGCCCCTGCTCGACCGAACAGAGGCTTTAAAAATTAACATCAACCCCTTATGACTAAGGTAATTGCGATGTTTTGTTTCTGTTGTTCCAAGTAATAGAACGGTCAGCGGCATTACACTGGCCATCAACGTTTACATCCGAAGTTAGGTAGCCTGTCGTGTTTCGCTCATTCCAAGTGACGGAACGGTCAGCAGCATCCGTACGACCATTAGCATCAGCATCTCCTGCCCACATGACCATGACTCCATTGACGTCCTTTCTGGCATTTGAACCATAGGTGGCTAATGCATCACTCGTAAAATCTATCGTGCTTCCTGCTGCAAGGATAGATACAGCACTGGCTGTCATAATACCTAAATGGTTTCGGTGTTGAATGGCTACATAGTAATTGCCATTTGGAATACCATCAAAAGCTAGGGGAGAAACACCATCCACATCCACAATATCGCCATCTCGCTGTAGTAAGCCTGCACGAGTCGCAATAACTACGGTAGGATCCGTTTCGTCGCGCAATTCAACAAAAATCCAATCTACTGTAGCATTATCTCCTGAAACAGCAAAGACAGTTGCTGGGCCTTCGATAAGATCGCCACCTGTACTATTTACAAAAGTAAAGCCTAGCCCCGTAAAAGGCTCTTCGATAGGAATATAACTATTCGTTCTTAAGGCATCATTCATTAAAGGAGCGAAATAGGGGCCTTCCAATAATGCTTTGGCACTGAGCAAAATAGCTGGAGGAGCTTCCACAACTTTCAAGCAAATACCATCGGTATAGCTTTCACCATTGGAGGTCGTAGTTGCTTCATTTCGGATAGCCGCTTCCTCCGTAATAATGACGTTGTTGATGTACCAACCGTCAGTACCCGTGTTTGAATCGGTAGCAGCATGAAAACGGAACAAGGCATTCGTTCCAATGTAATTACATAGACTAATGATCGAGGTAATACAACCGTTACTACTTCCTGTAAAAGCATCACGACCAGCAATGCTAGTACCAGAAGCTTGATCGATGGAATATTTATACCCATTTTGAGTGAAGTAAGGGCCAAGATCTTCCCAAGTACTCCCATTGTCTATAGAGATCTCAATGACACCGCCATCCCAAGTACCTTCATAGTCGTAGGCATGTGAAATTTCTAGTGTAGCCAAACCATTTATCGGATAAGCTGTTGCCGTGGTTAAGTTTAACTCTGTAGCAACCGTAAAGTTTTCGCAAAAATAAGCATTTGAGCTACAGTCGGCACTATTCGCTAATGTCCAAACTCTAGTACCATTACCACCTGATGGTACCCAATTGGCACCTGTGCTTAAATCATCCGACAATAAGGTAATCGGGGGGTAATAAGCTCCAACATCAACGGTTGCATCAAAGGTATAAGTCAATGAATTTCCGGCAAGAAGGCTTGCTTCCGTTGGAAAAGATACTGTATTACCAGCAAAAGAACCTCCGTTACTAGCAGAACCAGCGACATAGGTTAACCCAGCCGGTAAGGCATCTGTTGTGGCAACTCCATTAGCATCAAAGCATCTTGGCTCAACCTCTAGGGTATAGGTTACCGTTTGCCCTTCGTACAACTCTGCAACATTGGCCGTTTTAGTGATATAGGTACTGTACATTTCAGGAGGATAATCGTAAGCTTCCGTTCCGTCTGAGCGGTTATTGGTAGAACCTTGGCTTGCGCTGAATCCTAGGCCACGACGTGCAAAAGCTTCCCAGATAAAACATTCATTAGCACCACCATACAAGGCTCGATCTGCTGCTAAGATAGCATCTCGCCCAGAAACAAACCCAGGGTCACATCCCTGAAGTTTCAATCCTTCTGTAACTAAATGCATAGCGATGTTATTTCCTCCCGTTCCATAGTATAAATCGGTGTCATAACCATATTCATCTACTAAATTCCAGAACATATCCCAAATCATAACACACCATACCGAACCAACTCCATGAGGCACCGCTTCGCTTTTAATATCATCATAAGTATGTGGGTTAACGGCCATATCTCTAGAGTAAGGATAAGTTCGAATTCCTGAACCTGTAATGGGTTCTCCACCAGCATAAGTTCCAATTCCCCGACTAGTTTCAGCCGTATGATTTGGTAATACGGTAAGTGCTAGGCCAAAGAAATCACTCCAACCTTCTCCCATTTGTTCTTGATTGCCAAGGCAAGAGCTATAAGGGCCTCCAGTTAGTCTAGTAGAAATTCCGTGTCCATACTCGTGCGCTACAATACCATTGTCCAAACTACCATCATATTGGCTAGGCCCGTTTGTTGAACTTGTCATGGTAATCTCAACACCAGTTTGTGCGCGTATCGTTGCACAATCTGCTTGGCTTATCATTTGTGCAGGAATGGTAACACTACCACCTTGTGCCCCTGGCCCCATGGTAATGGTTCCTCCAGCAGCATTATTACATATAATAACAGCAATAGCACCAGCATTTTGTGCATTAAGGCTTTTTGCACCAAATTCACAAGTACCCCGATCGATTAGAGCAATATTGCCGGAGATGGCCCCACCGTTTGTAGGGGCACTACAGGCTTCATTAGGATCATACGCTACTAAAGTACCCGTTACATTATAGTCCTGCGACCCAAAGCTTGCTCCCGAACTGCCATATAGACCAGCGATTCCAGCAGGAGAATTGACTTCAAAACTAGTAATTCCACCACCACCAGTCCAAAGATACATCTGCATTCTAGGGTTTTGACCTTCGGCAGGCGTTGCGAAGTTGGCATTATTCGTACCAGAACCATCTTGCCCATCCGCTAAAACGTAATCTCCTCCTTCTCCAATACCTTCATAGTTGGTTTGTTGGAAATTTCCACTCGCTTCATCAAACCCATATTGATACCAAACATCATGCATGATATTGCTCCAGAAAAACAAGTTGGTTAAGGAAGCATCTTGGTATTGATTAGGTTCCATTGTCGTGGTATAAGGAAAATCGAATTCAAGGTTTGGTCCTCCGTCAGGGCTATAACCATTCCCATTGTTTCCATTTACATCATCTTGAGCATGCACGTTATTCCCTCTAGTCGTCGTATACTCTGCACCAGGTACACCATCCGTATCATGCCAACCGTATGGAGAAGCAATTGGGTCGGCAGGATCCGTTACAAGCATTCGAGTTCCATGGTTAGGACTTTCGATAGTCAAAGGAAAAACATTATAAGAATCAGGGTTTTGTGCCTTTTTAAACTGGGCGTGCCCTTCTCTTAAGGCATGTGCTGCTGCTTGTTCTTCATCATTGCAGTGAACGTGCCTACTATCGCCAAAAGTACAGTGGATAACGCCATCGCGCTCAGCAAGAATCTCACCATTTGAAGCATCTACACGCACCATCCACATATGTTGAGCATCCAAGGTATAGATGGTTACGGCCCAAGCTGCTCGAATATCCTTTTTAGTGACTAGGTGAAGTATTTTTTTAGCTGGAATGGGATCGATGGAAAGGCTTTCATCTACGAAAGTCAATTCATTACCATTCTTGTCCTCTGTTTTAGTAAGCTTCTTTGGAGCTAGGCCATGTTTGGCAGCAGCCAGCGTAATGGCTTGTTCTGCTGAAATCCCAAATTTGCTGCTTTTGACATGTTTGGCGAGGTTGGAGATAAATTCATTTCGAAGATGAATAACTTCTCCTGCTTCATTGATATGAATATTGATATTCGCATCAGGAAGTTCAATTCCTTGATGCCGTTGACGAATGTAGATATTCGTCAAGCCACTTTTTTTACTTTTATATTGATCCGTGATCAACCAGTTTTGTAAGTCGGCAGTAGTAAGTCCATGTTCATCCTTGGTTTTATAAATGGTGCTTCGAGCTATGTCTTGCATATTTTGCCCATAAGAAAATGACCAAATAAGTAGGCCAAACCACAAGGAGGCGAGTATTTTTTTCATGAAATTTAAACTTTGGTTAGGTGATTGTTAAAAAACGAAGATACGGAGTTTCGTGACACGAATAATAATACAAACATCTTTTTTGGGTCATTTGTTGTCAATTTTATAGGATAGAAAAGAAAAAACTACATAAACAATCTTATTCTCCCTTATTACAAGTCTTAAAACCATTTTATCGGGGCGTAAGAAGTTTAGTCTACTATATGATTCATTCCTCCACATAGCGTAATTTCAAATTCATTCATTCAAATGATTTGATTAATATTTTTATTAGTCCAAATCAACTATTAATGGCTTTGCTCTTCTAAAAAACAAGAATTGCAGAACATTAAAAAGACATCATTTTTCTACAATTTGTGACACATATTTCATTTCCATTTTTAGCAAATCATAATTTACACAATGAGCGTTTCATACATCATAAATCGTACTTTTTCATTAAAACCTACACATGGTGAAGTCCGAACCAAGAAAAAAGTGCTAAGCTTATTTGTCTTAAAAAGGTCATAGACCTCCTTCTAAGTCTTTTGCGTCTGAACGTCAGGCTATGCTTATCTCTTCTTATTTATCTTATATGGATTAAAATCGCCAAAACCTCCTTTCATTTTGGTGCGCACCATTCCCCCACTCTAGCAGTAGGATTTAGATAGGTTTGCTTCGATTCTCAAAATAACAAGGCTACCATCCCTAAAATTGTGAACAAGCCCTTACCTTTGCAAAAAGCAAAAAAATGAGAGCACTACTACAACGCGTTCGGGAAGCTTCCGTTACTATTGATGGAAAAGTCAAATCTGCTATTGGTAAAGGATTGTTAATCCTAGTGGGTATTGAAAACACCGATAATCAAACCGATATAGATTGGCTTTGCCGAAAAATCGTCAATATGCGCATATTTAATGATGAAAATGGGGTGATGAATAAGTCCCTGCTTGATGTCGGAGGAGAGTTGTTGGCAGTGAGTCAATTTACACTGCACGCTAGTACTAAAAAGGGTAATCGTCCTTCCTACATCCGAGCTTCTAAACCTGATGTAGCGATTCCTTTATATGAGAATTTTGTAGAAAAATTAAGCCTAGCGGCAGGAAAAGAAGTAAAAACAGGTGAATTTGGAGCGGATATGAAAGTCGCTCTATTAAATGATGGCCCTGTGACGATTTGGTTGGATACGAAGCAAAAGGAATGAG
Source organism: Saprospiraceae bacterium (assembly GCA_020631545.1). Taxonomy (GTDB): domain Bacteria; phylum Bacteroidota; class Bacteroidia; order Chitinophagales; family Saprospiraceae; genus JAHDHB01. Next base: position 10,826 of record JAHDHB010000099.1, read on the forward strand.
AGTCACTACACGAAAAAAGCGCGATTAGATAATGGCATCTAACCGCGCTTTTGTATACGTTAAGTTTGATTGGCAGACTGCTTTATATAAAAAACGTCCGCACTTTTCTATTTCGCAGGTAAGACTTTACCACTCACCTCTCCAAAACCAATACGGACACCATCTTTCTCCCCAAAGCCCTTCATAATCACCGTGTCGCCATCTTTTAAGAACTTACGTTCTGAGCCATCAGGCATGGTCAAGGATCTTTTTCCACCACCTGAAATTTCAAGCATAGAACCGTAAGAATCTAGTGTTGTACCACTGATAGTACCAGAAGCACACATATCTCCAGTATTGATGTTGCAGCCGTTAACTGTATGATGGGCAAGCTGTTGGAATAAATTCCAGTACATATACTTGTAATTGGAACGAGAAATGGTTTTCGCTTCTTGGCCTTCTACTTGGATTTGTACTTCTAAATTAATGTCATACCGTCGATTACCTTCATACTTCAAATAAGGAAGTACTTCTGGATCTTGTTCTGGACCAGAAATACGGAAAGGATCGAGCGCCTCCAAGGTGACAATCCAAGGAGAAATTGAGGAAGCAAAGCTTTTACCAAGGAAAGGCCCTAAGGGTACATATTCCCATTTCTGAATGTCTCTAGCAGACCAGTCATTGAAAAGGCATAGACCGAAAATGTGTTCTTCTGCTTGAGCCGTAGATACGGGCGTACCTAATTCTGAAGATTTACCAACGACAAAGGCCATTTCTAGCTCAAAATCGAGTAATTTGGAAGGGCCATAAACAGGCTTTTCCGCCCCAGCAGGCATGGTTTGTCCTTTTGGACGATGAACGGGTGTGCCTGAAACAACAATAGAAGAGGCTCTTCCGTGATAACCTACAGGCAGGTGCAACCAGTTGGGCATCAGTGCATTTTCTGCACCTCTAAACATCGTCCCAATATTCGTAGCATGTTCTCTACTAGAGTAAAAATCCGTGTAATCGCCTACATTTACCGGCATCAATAATTCTACCTCTTGAAGAGCATATAAGGCCTTATGGATTAGTTTTTGCTTACCGCTATCAGGAGTCCCCGAAAAGATTTCTGCAATTCGGTTTCTTACGGCATTAGTTACAGGCTTTCCTAATGCCATAAAAGGATTTAGAACAGCCTGAGCAAAAGCTTCTACAGGTGCTTCCAAGTCTGCAAAAAAACGGGCTTCTGCTAAACTTTGGAGGTCAACCACCGTATCGCCAATACGAGTAGCTACTCGCGGAGAAAGCTCCTTGGTTCTAAAGATACCAAAGGGAATATTCTGAATAGGGAAGTCGCTGTTTTCTGGCACGGTAAGCCAAGAACGTAGCGTAGGATTATTTGCAAATTGCATAACTTCTATTTTTCTGCAAATGTAGTACTTTTGATGGTATTTTTTTGAATTTTCTTCGCTTACGCTTGTAATTTCGTGTTTATTGTCTAAAGAGGAGCTGTCTCGTAAATTATTATTTGCTAGTAAATAATAAACGTCATACTTCTTAAATCTTACATCGTATTTTGAAGCGGAGCCTTTTAGCTTAGCTTATAACACATTTATTATGAAAGCTTTTTACTTCGTTTTTGTATTGATCTTAGTGAATGGACAACTACAGGCGCAAGGCTTGATTATGAGTCGATTTTTTAAACCTGGCATTAAAGTCGGTTTGGAGTATCAGCCTCAACGTTTTATGGTGTCTGATGGTTCGATGGATCTCGGACGAGGTACGGCGGGCATCTCCTTGCCTATCAAGAGCAAGTTGGGCGTAAAAGTAGATTGGAAGAATTTGAACTTAAAAACACTGACGGATTTTAAAAATTGGAAAAAGCTGCCGAATAATCTAGCCAAGGTTTTCCAACCTAAAATGCATCAGATTTTTTGGAACATCAACGGCAGTTATACTTACTTGAATGCAGCGGATGTTTTAATTGATCTCAAACCTCCTCACTCAACGACGGGCAACACTAAATTGACCTTATATGGCGCAAATACAGGGATAACGGGTTTTCATTATCTGCGCAAAGCACGAATTTTGTTCTATTCTGCAAACATTGGCATTGTAGAAGATGCTTTTTCACTCAACAAGCCTCAACCTCAAGCTAATCTGCTTGCAGGACTCGTGCAAGTAACGGGTTTGCATTCCATCTTATATGTAGGTGCTTATGCTGCTTATTGGGAGAAGCGGGTAATTCCTGTTCCTTTCCTTGGTTTTGACACCCGAATCAAGAAAGGTATTCGATTAAACATTACCTTACCCGTATCCGCAAAATTGACTTTCAAACAAAAGAAAAATCGTTTCGTCTTACTCGCTGCTTATCAAGGCTTACTGATGGCTTTGGGCGAACCTAGGCTGGTAGAAGAGCGTGGTGCTTTCGCCATTTCCTACTTAAAAACAGGCCTACAGTATAATTTAAAAATGGGTAAACAATCAAGACTGGTTTTGGATGCTGGCCTAGCGAATATGCGCAATATCCGAGAACGAGAAGACGACATCAAAGAGCAAGCGACAACGCCTTTTAGCTTGTACGCAGGCGCCACTTTGCATTATAATTTTGGAAAATCTTTGTTTGATGCTAGTTTGGGGAATTTATTGAATTGATACTGCTCTCCCTCCGAGCAAACCTATAAAAAAGGAAACTCTAAATCCTCTACTATATATTAAATCACCACTTTCAAGTCCTTCATTTTAAATAGTTAAAAACATTTTTTATCTTGTGGAGTCTTCATAGAGGGCATCCCACTTCCCAATCCTTTCTTTCTGTGCATTCCTGCACGGGCTTCGCTTGTATTTTTTATATCGGAATCTGTTCAAGTTTTTACTTGAACTTTTAAATCTTATCGACTATGAAAGGCAGCAAAATTCTAGGGATTCTTCAAGAGATTAGTGAAGCAGGGAAAATGAAAAAATTTACTCATTTAATTGATAACAAAGGAAAAGATTTAGTTCTCTTGTTGGAGTACCTCAAACGAGTTTCTAGGCGAAGAACATGGAAAAAAGTTGATACTTCTCAGCTATATAAAACCCTTTATCCAAACCAATCTTCTAAAGATAACTTACAACAAGAACGTAGAATCGCTCATCTGATGACAGTCTTAACAAAAGAAGCACAGGCATTTATCATCACAGAACAATTTCTAGAAGAGCGTTATTGGCAGAAGTTAATTTGGAATGAATCTTTAAAAAGTAGATTGGGGGATTATAATACAATAATGAAAAATGCTATTTGGGATTATGACCAAATTGAGGAACACAAATTACATGAGATAACCTCTAATTTTTTAGATGATATTTATTACTTGTTCCCTCAAAAAAATGGCGTTTCTAGTCGTGAATATGGTCAAATGTTAATGACTTCTCGTTATCATGAAGGTATCCGTGCCGCTTGTAAACGTCTTAGAAATGATAGTGAACTGTTACTTCGTCATTATACAGAAGAAATTACTTTAGAAAAAGGTTTTGAAGAACAATTAAGACATGTTATTTTAAGTCTATCCAGTAAAATAAAACAGCATTATACCGTTGAGGTATGGCTAACAACTTTCACTAAATCGGGTTAGGGAAGTATTGGTTTTTTCTACATTCTGTTTTCATAAAAATCGATTTAAAAATAAATAACTCGCACCAGTTTGGGAAGGATTGTCCTTGAATTCAAACACTTACACAAGGTAAGTATACAATGTGAACAATAAAATACATAATCAACAATTGTTGATAACTCTCTTCTTTTGTT
>JAHDHB010000100.1:0-10983 GCA_020631545.1 Saprospiraceae bacterium
TTGATGGCTATGGGTTTCAACCCCTTGGTTCGTAAAATAAGCCACCAAGTTTTGCTCAAAATAGGCAAGAGATCACGCATTTTTTACTAAAAACATGTTTTTATGTCAAACCGAGAATTGCTGCCCTTGAGAGCCTTGAGGGTATCGAAACACCAACAACGCCATAGATTTTTTGTGCATTTGTTTTCTCAACTATTCAAAGCCATCTTATAAACCTGTAAGCAACGTTCCCTAGCAAATTTATGTTCCACCATAGGAGGGGGATAAGCTGTAGTCCCATATTCTGGAACCCATTTTTTTACATAAGATAGGTCCTTATCAAATTTTTTCAATTGCGAAGAAGGATTAAAGATTCTGAAATAGGGCGCCGCATCCGTACCACATCCTGCTGCCCACTGCCATCCACCATTATTGCTAGCCAAGTCAAAATCAAGCAGTTTTTGAGCAAACCAAGCTTCCCCTCTTCGCCAATCAATCAATAAATGCTTCGTCAAAAAACTAGCAACCACCATCCTCACACGATTATGCATATAGCCCGTCGTTAAGAGCTCCCGCATTCCAGCATCGACTAGAGGATACCCCGTTTTTCCTTGGCACCAGCACTCAAAGTCCTCCTCTGCTTCTCGCCAAGGAACGGCTTCGTACTTAGCTCGAAAAGCATTGCCAACCACATGAGGAAAATTGGCTAATATCATAGCATAAAAATCTCGCCAGATTAATTCATTTAAATACGTATCATTTAAAAGGCTGGCTTTCCGTGCTTTTTCGCGTATACTGATGGTGCCAAAACGAAAATGAACGCCTAGTTTGGAGGTCCCGTTCCTAGCGGGGAAATCTCTATTTTCACCATAATCTTTGATCGTTTTTTGAGCAACTACTTTTGGGGGAAATGCAATAGCACTAGGTTTAAATCCAATGTCTTCTAATGTAGGGATTTTTTTTGCGGTTGTTTTAAGGAAATTCTCCAAGTATTTCTCAGATGGAAAAGCTTGTAAATAAGTAGAATTCGAGCAATGATGCTCTGCTACATTACCAAGATCGCTTAATAATTTTTCTTTCCATTTTCGTGAATAAGGCGTAAAAACGGTATAAGGCGTTCCATCTTTCTTTACAATTTCAAGCTTTTCAAAAATAACATGATCCTTAAATGTTTTGAATGCAATTCCTTGACTGTTTAGGTGTTGTGCTATTGCTTCATCTCTTTGGATAGCATAAGGCTCGTAATCATGATTCGTAAAGACTTGAGCAATGTCGTATTCGGTCGTCAGCTTTTCCCACACCTCTGCAGGTTTGCCAAATCGAACATCTAGCGTAGAGCCCAAGGCTAACAACTCTTGATGGATTTCCTGCAATACATTGCGTATAAATTCTACTCTTGCGTCCCTTTTATCCACTAAATCATCTAAAATTTCAGCATCAAAGATAAAAATAGGCAATACCGGAAGCCCCTCTTTTAGCGCATGGAACAATCCTGCATTATCCGTTAATCGTAAATCTCGCCGAAACCAGAAAAGGTTGATTTTCTTCATAGTAAAAGTTCTTGTTGCTATTTAGTGACTGACCAAAAACGATCCTTTTGGGAAAAAGGAGTGAAGCGTCATCAGTTGAATGCGGGACGAACATTGTGTTTTGCCTTCAACCGATGACAAAAACATCAAAATAAGTCTTTTACGTTCAGACGCTATCTAAGACTAAACGCTAAAATCCTTTTAAAGTTTAACCTAAAGGTTGTTAAGAATGCGAATTCTTTGCATAGCCATCAGACCATAAATCTACTAGAAGCCACTCCCCGCAGCGTTCAGCCACAATTACTGAGCAGAACCACTAGTCATAAAGTTATAGATTTATGTTTTGTGGGGTAATTATTAGGTTTCTATGGAATTACCTTTTTTCCTAAATACGAATAGTTAAGGACAATGGTAATAATAGAGTTCTTGATGGTTTTTCTTAAAAAGTTGTCAAGGAGTAGGATATAGGTTTTGCTTATGTTTAGGAGCTAGAAAAAAGGACGAACCTTTCTAAAACTAAAAGTCAAACCCTACGTACAAGAAATATACATCTACATTAAGACGTAGTTTTTTAGCCATAAAATAACATCAATGTATTCATTTTATTAGAAGTCATTTTCTTATGAAAACGGTGATAAAATGATAATTCATTTAGCTGAAAATCATGTTTTGCCAGGCCTAATTTCGAGTTATATGGAGATGAACCACAAACAGAACATTCATCTCAGCTTTAAGCAATGATTAATGATAAGAAAAATTATTAATAGAATTCTAGGGTACTTGAATATTGGGGTGAAGGAGGACCATTCATCCATTTATAGAAGTAAGATACAGATATCTAACTCCTTTTTCTTCTTCCCCATTCCTTTAATGATTGCCAACCTGCTTGTTAATTTTTATACGATAGCTATTAATGGCTTATCCGCTGGGATTGCAGGCGTTTTCGCTATTATTGCATGGGGCTTCTTTTTGATTTTAATTCCTATAGCACATTACAAAGCATGGCATAATTGGGCATTCGTCTATTCTGTGATGCTTCCAACCATCATGTCAGATATTTTATACCTTATTTTTGGTTTAGATCTTGTCATCGCTCCTATCTATTTGATAAGTGTTTTAACGACGATTTTCTTTTTTGAAAAGTCGAAAATAAGAAGCTCTTTTATCCTTTTTATAATGATAAACTATGCTCTTGTACATTTGTATTTAACTTATTATCAACCTATTCTTGTTGATGTTGAAGTCACTGTTGGGCCGTATATCTATTTTGTTTTTGCTACCATAGCTACAGCAGCCATAACAATGAAAGTCCTCAGCGAAAATAAGAGACAATTACTAGAAGCCAATCATTTACTAAAAGAGTTAGAAGATAAAAATCAAGAACTTGAACGATTTGCATTTATTACTTCCCATGATTTAAAAGAGCCCTTGAGGAGTATCGCTGGATTTTCAGCTTTGATACAGCGAAGATTAGATACCTCTAATGATGATATCCTTAAAGAATATTTGCAATTTATAAAAAATAGTACCTTTCAATTGAATGAATTAATTGACTCAATCTCTAGGTATACATTGGTGTCTAAAAACAATGTCATCCTTAAAGATGTGTCCCTGAATGATGTTATACAAGAAGTCGAGCGGAATCTACTAGGAATTATTGTTGATAAATCCGTTCAAATTCAGTGCAGCAAACTGCCTAGGGTGAAAGGCGAGAAAAAAATGTTAGTTGCTCTATTTCAAAATTTAATTGAAAATGGAATAAAGTATAACAAAAGTTCTTATCCAAGAATTAAAATCGATGTGGAATTTGCAAAAAACGGGTATGTCTTCTCTGTAAAAGATAATGGAATTGGAATAAATGCTAAGTACTTCGATCAAGTCTTCGAATCTTTTAGAAAACTACATTCCAAAGTAGAATTTGAAGGTTCTGGAGTTGGCCTTTCCGTTTGTCGAAAAATTGTCCAACTACATAAAGGCGAAATTTGGTTAGAAAGCACCGAAAATGAAGGTAGTACCTTCTATTTTTCGATTGGTACAGGAATAATGGAGCATTGCCCAAACTAGTATACTCATGTTTTTTGGGGCAGCTAATCCCGCTATCCGTTTGTATTCGCCACTGCTTCAGGTGGTTCAGCATAGGCTTGTGGCCGTCTTCCTAAACGTCAGCCATCCACAAGCCTTGCTTCACACACCTTCATCAGCACCTCGTATCACTCCTATCGGGGCTGCATCACCTTGTAAATCAAAAAAATAAGGCAAACAGCTTCTCGCCCTTAGTTACAGGCTTAGCCGATTTTGATTTATCATAATGTATTTTTCTGCTCACAACAAGAGAAAGCCCAGCGGCTAAGAATTTTCGATGCTGTGCTAGAAAAGTACAAACAAGTGTTCCACAGCTACTACTAAGAAAGTAGCAGGCTATAGAATCGCGGTGCGTGTGTGGCGATGGCATAGCGGGATTGCTCTCGCGCTGCGCTTCCACGTAAATGGATACACAATTAATTCAAGCACTTGTCTAAACCTTCTGCCACAGCAAAAACGTAGCACGTTCAGCCATCCCACAAAGCAACTGCCTCAAGCGTACCACGTCAAGTTTTTTGCTACCAATGAATTAATAATCGAACCTAGATGCTGATTGAAAAAAACGCAGTAAGTAATCATTCATCGCTAAAAAAGAAGCAGGCACTCTGGAACGTTGGCTTTAGCCGACGGTAAAAAGTATTTGCCGATGTTATGAGAATTTCATACATCTTACATTCTAAATCGTATTTTTTCATTAATTACTACATTTCGGTAGCAATTCTCGGTTTGCAAAAGCAATAGTGGGTGTTCGCAAGAGAAGGCGGTAGCCTTCGAGGTTCTATAGCTATGGGTTTCAACCCCTTGGTTCGTAAAATAAGCCACCAAGTTTTGCCCAAAATAGGCAAGAGAGCACTCCTTAGTTACTAAAAACATGTTTTTTATATCAAACCGAGAATTGCTGACATTTCGGAGTAAACTCTCAACAACTAAAAATAAAAAAGCAGGCCAATATTATTTATTGACCTGCTTTTACCTTAGAGATGGCAAAGAACATAGCTTACAACCTTATTTCTTTAGCATCTTTAACCTGCATTATTTTCTAGCGAGAAGCAGCTCCTCTAGGGTGATTGCTCTCTCCCGCATTATCCATCGCATAAAGAGTTCCAGCCATAATGTCAGTAGCAACAGTACTAGTTAAAGGCTTTAACTGGTATGGATTTGGGCTATTATCTGGTACAGGCTCAACAGAAATAACAATTGCACTTCCAGCCAAGCTTGGTGGAGGGTTAAAATCAAGACCAGCAGGCGCATTAATCAAGAAATCCTCTCCTGGATATTCAGGTGCAGCGATAGGACCACTGTGTGGAGCAGCATTATCAGCACCACCATTCGTACGGAACGTACCCGTAGAAACAGGAATACCATTAATGACAGCCCAACCTTCATACGTCCAACCGTCTCCTAGTAAAGGAATGTTTAAAGAAGCATTAGGGCCCTCAGGATCCATGAACCAAACACCACTTTCTTCATTGCTAGCAGGACCATCTGTAGGAGTACCAATAACATAACCTCCTGTAGCTGTAGCAAAATCACTTCCTAAGGCACGAGAATCACCAATAGTAAGTGCAGCAGAAGTACCACTAAAGTCTCCAGCTAATACTTTGGTATTACTTGGAGCAGGATCAGCGTCAACAGCAGGCTCAATAGATAGAATAAACGCTGTTGCTTCTTGCAAATTGACATAATCAATTTCAAAAGAAGACTGAGACATAACACCATCAGCATCAACGGTAAAAGTTCCTGTAGAAACAGGAGAACCATCAACCATCAACCAACCTTCATAAACAAAGTCAGCTCCTAAATCTTCTAAATTAGAAAGCGTTAAGTTTAAATTTCCGAATTCAGGATCTTCTGGCTCACAGCCAGTAGTTGTAAAAACCAAAATAGCCGCTAGGCAAAAGATGCCTAAAGATAATATTTTGTTCATTGTTGCAGTTAATTTATTTTGATAAAAATAATATATTGTATCGCTTTTGTTCCAATAAATATGCCAACTGCTCCTATCAGAATGTCGTTTGAGCAACTTTGCCAAAAAATGTCAATTTACCGACTGTTTTTTTATTTCATTTTAAGGAAACTTTTTTGACTTTAGAGATGTTTAGCTAAAGCAGGTTTCGTTCTTCTTGCTTAGAATAAAACGTATTCCTCAGAAATTGAAGGACTTAATGACGCCCTTAAAGTAAAACAATGAATGCTATGGAACAACCTAAGTACATTTATGGTATCGACTTTGGCACAACGAACTCCGCCCTATCTATCTTAGAGGTAGAGACAAAACAGATCGTCAAAACTATATCCATTCCTTCGCTGCTTTATTTTGTTGAGCGTAGAATGCGTGATGCGCCTTTTCTCTATCACATTGGAGAGCATGCCATGAATCAATATATCGAATCAAAAATGAAGGGGCGTTTTATGAAATCGATCAAGCGCGTGCTTCCTCGGCCAGGCTTTCAAGAAACAACCGTTTATTTCAAAAAAATGACGGCTTCCGATCTCGTCTCCCTTGTCATACGTTCTTTGAAGGAGCAAGCAGATGAGTGGCTTGGGCAAGAAGTAAAAACCGCAGTACTAGGGCGGCCTGTTTTTTTTGATGAGGAGCCCAAAAAAGATGCTTTAGCACAGCGCCGACTGCTCAAAGCTGCCAATCTTGCTGGTTTGGAAAATTGCACTTTTCAATATGAACCTATTGGAGCTGCTTATGCTTACCTAGGCAATAGTGAAGGCGCAAAAACTGTACTTGTTGGTGATTTTGGTGGAGGTACTTCAGATTTTACCGTGGTTCGATTTACCAATGATCGCAAAATAGAAAAGGTGATTGGACGTAGTGGTATTTATGTCGGTGGAGATAATTTTGATGCTCAGATCATGTGGGAAAAAGTTACCCCACAACTAGGGAGAGGCACGACTTACGAATCTTTTGGTAAACAACTCGAAGTTCCCAATACCTTTTTTCATAATATTTGTTCTTGGGAAAAACTGAACTTTTTTAATAGCCAAAAGATTCGAAATGCTATTAAGAAATATCATTTTTACACCAAAAAAGATCCTAAAATGGCTAAATTACTAGCCTTGATCGACCAAAATTTAGGCTATTCCTTATACAGAAAAGTAGAACAGGCTAAAATTGAACTCTCTTCGAACGATCTGGCCGAGATCCTCTTTGAAAAAGATATTGTTCAAGTACAATCCGATTTAAGTTATACGGATTTTGAGGCTATCACCAAACGATTTATTTTCGATATTCGAAAAACATTACTTGATTTACTCCAGCAACATAGTCTTGCTACAAAAGATATTGATACCGTTTTTCTTACAGGTGGTTCTTCCGCAGCAAAGCCCATTCGAAAAATCTTCGAAGATTTGTTTGACAGTGAAAAATTAAAAGCTGGAGATAACTTCAACAGTGTTTCCAATGGTTTAGCGATGAGCTATGGCGAATAATTACTTAGGTTAGAAACAGCACAACTAGAGTGAATACACGTAAAGAAAGGCAAACGAACAATCGTCGTTTGCCTTTTCAATATCTTAGAAAAGTGTAAAAGGAGTAGCTAAAAGTTTAGCGTACTTTATTTACAACTTCAGTGAAAGCTTCAGGATGGTTCATGGCCAAATCCGCAAGTGTTTTGCGATCAAGGTCAATTCCACTTTGAGCAACTTTGTGCATGAATACGGAATAGCTCATACCCTCAGCACGAGCAGCTGCATTGATACGCGCAATCCACAAGCGGCGAAATTCACGCTTTTTGTTTCTGCGGTCACGGTAAGCATATTGCAAACCTTTTTCAACAGCGTTTTTTGCTACAGTATATACTTTACTGCGGGCACCAAAGTAACCTTTGGCCGCTTTCAATATCTTTTTTCGTCTCTTCCTTGACGCTACGGAGTTCGTTGAACGTGGCATTACTCTAAAATTTATAAATGGTTGTCAACTAGGACAATTCTTAGATTCCTACTAGGAATTCAATTAAATGCAAAGCAATTGCTTGACGCGGTTCTCATCTACTTTTTTAACTAAAGTGGCGTGAGAAAGCATCAATTTCTGCTTTTTCGTCTTCTTACGAAGCAAATGCGACGTACCTGTGCGGTGTCGCTTAATCTTTCCTGAGCCGGTTACTTTGAACCTTTTCTTAGCTCCGGAATGTGTCTTCATTTTTGGCATCTTCCTTAGATTTTTTTAAAGCGAGTGCAAATATAAGGATAAAATGGTAAAATGGTAACTATTCTTTTACTTTTTTCCTTGCACTGGAGAAATATGTGTGAAATAAATGGGGTGGGCGTGTCACTACCTCTTTGTTTAGAGCCTCTCATGTAGAAAGTTTTTTGATTTTCAAAAAGAAAATCAAAATGGCAGCAATCTTTTTTATCTAAAGTGTTCATTTCAAAAGAACGCCTAATAAAAAAGTATTGAGTTTACTCCGAAAAGTAGGTGTTAATGAAAAAATACGATTATTAGGCGTTACCCTACGAGGTTCGTACTATGAAAAGATAAAAGAGCCAATTGCTTGCAGCAATTAGCTCTTTTTCTAGGAAAAAGTATATGTTTACTTAGAACGGGGAGCCCCGATACTAAGACGCTGGATCATCTTCTTTTGGAGGAGCAGGCTTAGGCGCTTTCTCCGGCTTCTTTTTGGCAGAAGCCTTCTTGGGTATCTTTTTAGGAGCTAAAAAGACAAACATTCGCCGTCCTTCCATCTTTGGCAAAGCTTCTGGAGCTCCTAGCTCTTCTAGTTCCTGAATGAACCTCAAGAGTAGCAATTCCCCTCGCTCCTTAAATACAATAGAACGACCTCTAAACTGTACGAATGCTTTTACTTTAAATCCACTTTGAAGGAATTTTTCAGCATGTCGTATTTTAAACTGGAAGTCGTGATCATCCGTATTGGGGCCAAATCGAATTTCTTTGATAACCGTTTTTACGGTTTTAGATTTGATTTCCTTTTCTCGTTTTTTACGTTGGAACAGGAACTTCTTATAGTTGATGATCCTACAAACAGGAGGAGAAGCCTTAGGAGAAATCTCCACAAGATCAAGCCCAACCTGCTCAGCCAAACGATAGGCTCTTTTGGTCGTCATAACTCCTGATTCGATTTTCATTCCAACAGCATTACTAATCTCTTCGAGATTGTCACCAACCAAGCGAATTTCAGGAACCCTGATTTGTAAATTGATGCGGAACCGTGGCTCTACTGGGCCTTTTCGGAATCCTTTTCTAGGTCTTTTTGCCAAATTAAATTTTTTCGTAAAGAATTAAACAAAAGTAAGAAAGGTTAAATGATTGATCTCCTTTCTTGACAAGGTAATAACGGTATACTCTTTTATGCACAACGCTAAGAAAACCCCTGCTTTTTTGTTCAGCGTGTACAATAATATACACCCCTACTTATATAAATGAAATATCGTCAAAATTAGTTCAATAATTTCGAGAATACTTTTGGAATGCCAAATATCAACATTTTTTTGAAAGATTAAAGGATTATCCAAGAAAATCTTTTAAAATCTATAATTCTCTTTACAAAAATGTGCTATTTGCTTCTTTATGGGGCATTTTACACACCCAATTAGCGTTCGTATAAAATTTTTGTTCGAACAGCTTGCCAAAACACCTGTCAATTACCCTTGAGGTTTTACCGGAGACGTTTTAGTTTGCTCAATGATTTGCTTAAAAAACTTCTTGCCACTGTCTGACATTTGGCAAGCATACAAAGGCTTATTATTTTTGTCTTGCAAAATAAAATAAGCACATCCATTCCCATAATAGCTACGAGCAATGCAAATATGTTCGCCATTGGCTTGGAAATAGACCGTACCAATTGGTTTAGTACACGTTAGGTCTTCTACAGCATTAACACTAAGATACCCTACATTCCCTTTTACACTCTTTTCATCGCTAACACTAACGCTAAACGAGAAGTCGTCAAACATATAGTCAATGTAGTCACTCTCCTTAAATATCTTATCAAGAAACGTCAATGGAGGAGCAGGCAAACTCGCTGATTTTTTCTTTTCTGGCTCGTTGGTTTTACACCCAGTCATCAATAAACCGCTAATTAGCAAGGCGCTCAAGATGAATTTAAAGTTAAGAGGAATGGACATTTATTAGATGTTTTGTTCTTGAAAAACTTTTAGCGCTATCCCTTTATTCAAGTAGCCTAAAAGCTTATGCCCACAAAAGTAAGCATTTTTTGCAAGCAAAGTACAGGAATTTTATCCTGAATAATTCAATAATCGTGACAAGAAAAGACTGCTTAGCATATAAGACGCATAAAAAGAACAACTATTCCTCGGCTGGTATTTGCTTCTCTCGGAGTCTAAGCGCTACACTTTGAATTGATTGCAAGGTATCCATTCGCATGAATTGTTTGACCGTAAACGTATAAACTCCCATTTTATTGAAGTAAGCACTCCTTTGCAAATCTACACGTACATTGCACACTTCACCAGAACAATCCCCCTGCCATTGCCCCGTTTTATCAGCTAAGTCAATGTTTACCTGCTTACCATAGCGTTCTCCTGTAGGAAAAAGAGTATGAATGTAAAGATAAATATTCTGATAAGGATAGCTCGTTGTATGTTCCAGGTCCAAAACCAAGTCAAAAAAAGTAGTGGTGTCGGGGATAGTTACCTCAAAATCCACGCTATCCTGATATACCCACGCTCCTTGGTCAAAAGTCTTTGACTCACTAAAATAAAAAGACTCCTGACAACTAGCCAGCAGTATGAGCAGTAAGAACGGGATATATTTTTTCATAAAAAAGCAAGCGTTTCTTGGGTAGAGAATTGAAAATGGAGAATGCTCGGTTGTAACGAACATTCTCCATCTTTTGATATTCATTAATTAAAATAATCTCTCATTTTATCAAAAAAGCCTCTTTCCGACTTATTCGGATTCGGTTGGAAATTAGGCGATTTCCGGAGTTTTTCAAGCAATTTTTTCTCCTCATTGCTTACCTTTTTCGGTGTCCATACATTGACATGGATCAGTTGGTCGCCTCTACCATAAGATTGTACAGAGGGCAAACCTTTTCCTCGTAAACGGAAGATTTTACCAGCTTGAGTACCAGGAGGTAATTTGATTTTTACCTTTCCTTCTATCGTTGGCACTTCCAAGCTTGTGCCTAGCGCTGCATCCGCAAAATTTACATAAAGATCGTGAATAACATTCATCCCGTCGCGGTACAAGGAATCAGAAGGAATTTCTTCGATATTAATCAATAAATCACCAGAAGGCCCGCCACGCAAGCCCGCATTACCCTTGCCACTCATGGAGAGTTGCATACCTTCACTAACTCCAGCAGGAATTTCTAAGGAAATCGTTTCATCACCATAAACGCGTCCATCTCCTTTGCAGGAGCTACATTTATTGGTAATAACTGTCCCTTGGCCGCTACAAGTA
>JAHDHB010000100.1:10993-14471 GCA_020631545.1 Saprospiraceae bacterium
GTTTCATCACCATAAGCACGTCCCTTTGCAGGTCGAGCATTTGGAGGTGATCGTAGTTCCCTGACCACTACAGGATGGACATGCAGCGGTAGTTTGCATCGTACCTAAGAAGGTATTCGATACTTTTCGTACATATCCTGCACCACCGCAGCTATTACAAGAGCGAGTCGAGTTACTATCCTTGGCACCAGAACTGTGACAAGTACCGCAATTGACGTATTTTTTTACCTTGATTTTTTTATTTACACCATTGTAAATTTCTTTCAAATCAAGTTTTACTTTTACGCGAAGATTACTCCCCCTTTGGCCTCGCTGTCTGCTACGTCCACCGCCTCTACTACCACCAAACATACTGCTGAAAGGGCTGTCGCCAAAAATATCACCAAACTGCGACAAAATGTCTTCCATAGACATACTGCCGCTAAAACCACCACCTCCACCAGCGCCACTTACACCAGCATGACCAAATCGATCATAGCGTGCCCGCTTATTATCATCGCTAAGTACCTCGTAAGCTTCTGCCGCTTCCTTAAATCTTTCTTCCGCCTCCTTATTGTCAGGGTTTCGATCCGGATGGTTTTTAAGAGCTATCTTCCGATAGGATTTTTTCATTTCCTCCTTGGAAGCCCCCTTCGAAACGCCTAGTATTTCATAATAATCTCGTTTAGCCATATTCCTAGAATTGCGCTGATTTTGTTTATAATATAGATGTTGGTAAAGCGTACAAACTTAAATTCGAGATAGCTGCAAGGCTGCTATCCTACCGGTTTAGTTTTCCAAGGAAAATCAAAAGTCTTTAGCACTACTTTCCATCTAACTAGAAGAAAAACTACTTGCCTACAACGACACGGGCATGTCGAATAATTTTGTCATTTAGGGTATACCCTTTCTCTATAGTGTCAATGATTTTCCCTTTCATATCTTCTGTAGGAGCAGGAATCTCGGTCAAAGCTTCATGAAAGTCCGGATCAAAAGCGTTTCCGGTGGATTCCATCTCTTTCAAGCCTTTTTGAGTGAGAATGTTTTTTAATTTCTCATAGACCAACATGACACCTTCGCTTAAAGGTTCGATATTGTCATCTGCTTCCGCAGCTTTGATCGCTCTGTCAAAGTCATCAATAACAGGCAAAAGACTAGCGATAGTGCTCTGAGCAGCATTTTGAATCAAGTCGTAACGCTCTTTATTGGTTCGTTTTCTAAAATTATCGAACTCTGCGAACTGGCGTAAGAATTTGTCATTCAATTCATCACGCTCCTTAGTCAATTGCTCAATTTGCTCTTGCAATTCTTCCGTTTTCGTTTTCTTGACTTTTTTAGTAGCCTTCTTACCCCCCTTCTTCTTGCCTTTAGAAGCTTCTGCCTCCTCTTGAGTTGTCGTTACTTCGACCTCAACTGATTTTGGTTCTTCTTGAACCTCGTTCAACTTGTCTTTGCTCATTTTAAAGATATATTTTTCTAAAAAACGTTTCATATTTGTGAATAAGAGTGAACTCAAGATACAAGTTCACGCCATTTTTTCTAGTCAAAGATTTAGCCAAGCGTGATTTCAAGCCATTTTGTCAGGCAATAGCGTTGAACTAAAAGTTATAAGGGAACCTAAAAAAATCTCCAATTCCCAAAAACCCTTTGTATCTTTGAGGCTGAATTCTTTAGAAAATCTTTTTATCCTTTATTCATAATACTTAAATTGGCTCATGATACAGCGGTTATTGGTGAAAAATTACGCTATTATTGAGGAACTGGAAATCGAGTTCTCCGAAAAGCTGACCATTATTACTGGGGAAACTGGGGCAGGTAAATCTATCCTTCTTGGTGCTTTGGGGCTGATTATGGGCAATCGAGCAGATTCCAAAGTCCTTTTTAACCAAAAAGAAAAGTGTATAATTGAAGGACACTTTAAGGTAGCGAATTATAAGGTAAAGCCTTTTTTCGATGAACATGACATTGATTATGACGAGGAGGTCATTATTAGGAGAGAACTGACGCCTGCTGGAAAATCTCGTGCTTTCATCAATGATACGCCCGTCAATTTGTCACTTTTGAAGCAATTGAGCTCTGCTTTGATTGATTTGCACCAACAGTTTGACACGATGGATATCCATCAAGTTTCCTTTCAGCTTCGAATGATTGATGCTTTGGCAGATAATCAAGAACGGCTGGAGAATTATCAAATGAGATTTCGTCGATATCAAGAGATGAAAAAGCGACTTGCTTTTCTAGAAGAAAAAAAGGCTTCTGCTTCTCAAGAACAGGATTATCTAAAATTTCAACTAGAGGAATTGAAGGAAGTGAAATTGCTTCCTAATGAGCAAGACATACTTGAGTTAGAGCAGAAAACGCTATCCAATGCGGAAGAAATCAAGCAACAACTTACAAAAGTTAATCAACTTCTTCGAGAGGCTGATTTCTCGGCACTCAATCAACTGCAAGAAGTAAGTTTGACGCTAGGACGGCTCAAGGATTTTAATCATAGAATCGAAGAAAATTATCAACGATTGGATAACTTGGTCTTCGAATTGACTGATATTAGTAGTGAATTACAACAAATTGAAGAATCTACAGAACCGGACGAGGAGCGGATTAGTATCGTCAATGAGCGGTTGAATACCATATATAAGCTACAAACGAAGCACCGCGTTTCTACAGTTGCCGAATTGTTGGCGGTGCAAGCAGATTTAGAAGCAAAAGTTACGGATTTTGGTGATCAATCTGCGGAATTGCTACAACTAGAGGCCAAAATCAAGAAATACGAACAAGAACTGAAGAAGTTAGGGGAAGTGCTCTCCAAAAAACGTAAGGCTCAAGTAGGTGGTTTTGAAAAGAAAGTACATAAATTACTAGCCTTACTTTCCATGGAACATGCTATGCTGAAGGTTGATATTTCGAGAACGAAGGAGTTGACGAGTACTGGTTTTGATCAGGTAGAGTTTTTGTTTGCACCAAATAGAGGCAGTCGTTTTGAATCTATCAAAAGCGTGGCTTCAGGTGGAGAGTTGTCTCGTTTGACGCTCTGTACCAAGTCGTTAGTGGCTGATGCGATACCGCTTCCTACTTTGATTTATGACGAAATAGATGCTGGGGTTTCAGGGGATGTTGCTTTAAAAATGGGGCATATCCTCAGCGATTTATCCAGTCGTCACCAAGTAATTTCTATCACCCATACGCCGCAAATTGCAGCCAAAGCGCACAAACATTACTTCGTCTACAAAACGCTGAAAGGAAATCGTACCTTCACGAGTATCAAACCCTTAACGGAGTCCGAACGAGTAGTGGAGATTGCAACCATGTTAAGCGGAAGTCCTCCTACGGCTGCTGCCAAGGAGAATGCGGTTGAGCTTTTGCAGATCTAATAAAGTACGATGTTTGAGGGAGGCGATAAGAAAATCGATGACTATAATTCTGAGGCCACTCCGAAAAGGCTCCTCTTCAAAATACGATGTAAGCCTTTGGGCAAAATTTTCTGCACATTTTGGACAGA
>JAHDHB010000101.1 GCA_020631545.1 Saprospiraceae bacterium
TAGAAAACTATTTTCATTTACTACAGTATTTAGATTTAAGATCCTCTACTTCAAGGCTATACATTGTCGTAAACCCGAGCATGATAGCACGATTGAAATCTTCACAAGCTTTCTGGGTATCTCCCATAGCAAGTAAAACTAAACCTCTATTTTTATAAGCATAAGCGTTGGAAGGAAAAAGGTCGATGGAGCGCATAATATCATCCATAGCGCCCACTAAATCACCTAATTTATATTTTGCGAACCCCCTATTGTTGTAGGCTAAAGGACGTTTATCATCAAGCTCAAGCACTTTATTGTTTAGGGTTAAAGCATCCTGGTATCGGCCAACGGTGAGGTATCGAAAAGCAAGGTTGGTGTAGCCTGTTACATCCCAAGGATGATGTTTTATCGCTTTTTCTAAGTAAGCAATGGCATCATGTGGCCGCCCTAGGTAATCCATAATCTTGCCCATGTTGGTAAGTGCGCCAACATCCAAAGAGTCATATTCTAGCACGGCTAAAAAATCCACATAAGCCGATTCATAATCTTTTTTCATGGCATAAGCACTGCCACGATTATTGATGATAGCGTATTTTAGGGCTAGGTTGTCCCCCACATGTTTTAAGGCTTTATTGTTATCTCTTAGCGAAGCCTCTGCCTGCTGCATAGAGTAAAAAAAAGTAGCCCGGTGATGGAGAACTTGAGGGTTATTGGGGTCAATATTCAGTGCTTTATTATAATCCGACAAAGCTTCCCTCAAATTTCTACGACGGAGATGAGCCTCAGCCCTCAAGTCATAAATTTCAGGATTCGATTGATCCATACTAATCGCCTTATTGAGGAGGAGCAAGGCGGCGTCAAATTCGCCCTTATCTAACTTTTCAACTGCTCTAGCTGCATATTTTTCTGCCGTTTGAGCGGAAAGAACAACAGCAAAAGACAGCAGCAGCAAGAGTAATGGGTATCTCATCTTTCTAGTTTTCGGCAGTAAGTAGGGACAAAATGTTTAGTGCCTTGTAAAATACATATCAGTAATATAGCCTAGTGTCAAGTTGAATATAGCGCGTACTATAAAATAGGAAAAGGGGCCAAACTCGCTAGTGGCTCACCGCAGAAATAGTTGGCTACTTAGACGAAACTGCACTTTTCTTCAGACAAGGTAAAGACCGCGACCTTAACTAGAGCAAAGGCGGCCAATTTTAACGAAGCATGATTAAAAAACAGGCCGTGTAAGTCTCAAGTATTGCCGAGTTGAGCTACTTGTTGACCCCAAGTTAATTTTGTTTAATAACGATTGCGGTAGCTTCCACCGTACCTGTTGTTATTACTGTCCCCATAGCGGCTGTTTCGATTGTTGTAAGGAGAAGACATATTATTTCTAGACTCCCTAGGCTTTGCCTTTTTCACAACAATTCTTCTTCCATCGAATTCGGCGTCGTTTAAATGTAGAATAGCGTCATTGGCTTCTTCTTCATTAGGCATTTCTACAAAACCAAATCCTCTTGAGCGGTCAGTTTCGCGATCAAAAATAACTTTAGCTGAATCCACTTCCCCAAACCGCTCGAAAACTTCACGTAAATCTTGGTTGTTGGTGTCGTAGCTCAACTTTGCAACAAAAATGTTCATTAAAAAGAATTGAAAAATTAGTAAAATATCCTACAAGGATAGGATTTTATTGTCAATTATACTAGAAGATAAAGAGAGTTTTTAAGCTAAAAAATGACACTTATTGAACCTTAGAAGTTTACATGCGAAATTTATTAACGGCTACTTTTTCCTTGTCTTAGAATACGGTCAACACTAGTAATAACGGGAATAATTTTAACATAGTTCCACTTTTTTGTGTAAAAGTTCATTCACTTTTTTCAGGAAAATGGATGTTGTTTTTAGTTCTTACTTTAAGTTTTGTAAACCAAAAGGTGATAAATGTGTTTGGCTTCTTTTCTAAAGAGTCTATTCTAAAAAGGTTAATTTTGAAGAACCTATTGCGGTAAGCCGCAAAGCTGTTGGCAATTGACTATTTGCTGTTGGCAGATGCTGCATATACTTGAAATAGTTTAGGCAACGCTAAAGGCCAACAGCCGCTCCACTTAGCGAAAATCCCCATACAAATTAAAAGTCCTCTAAATCAAAAACTTGGAGGGCATTTTCATAAAGAAACTTATT
Organism: Saprospiraceae bacterium; assembly: GCA_020631545.1. Classification (GTDB taxonomy): domain Bacteria; phylum Bacteroidota; class Bacteroidia; order Chitinophagales; family Saprospiraceae; genus JAHDHB01. The sequence goes on from JAHDHB010000101.1 coordinate 2,149, forward strand.
TTTAATTTTGTTGCTCAAGCCTAAGTTTTCCAAACCTTCCAAGCAATTGGAGGGAAATAGCATGGGGTAATTGGTACCAAAAAGGACTTTATTTTGGCCTCCTTTTTTTAAATAATTAACCAATTCCTTTGGATAACGCTTGACGAGGTAAGCGGAGGTATCGATGTAAACGTTTTTATGCTTTCGGGCCACGGCAATCATTTCTGTAGTCCAAGGGTAACCAATATGGCCGCATACAATTTTTAAATTAGGGAAATCTAAAGCAACTTGATCGATGTAAGGAATGGGGCGCCCAACTTCTGAAGGACGCAAAGGGCCCGTATGGCCTACTTGCAAACAAACGGGAATGCCTAATTGAACACATTCAGCAAATAAAGGATAGTAATAGGCATGGGTAGGCGGTAGATTCCAGAACCATTGGACGATACGCAACCCTTTGAAGCCCATGTTTTTCACATAGTGACGCAGCTCTAGTACTGCTTCAACGGGTTTATACAAATTTACGGAAGCGATACCCACGAAACGATCTGGATATTGCTTCACCCATCCTTCTACTTCTGTGTTTGAAATCAACGCTCCATGCGGGCCATACCAACTACAAATCATACTGCGTTGAACATTAGCACTATCCATAGCGGCAAGCGTCATTTCAATAGGAATCTCTTCAACGATTTCCTCCATTTTCATCCATCTTCGTAGAGATTCAAACATCGGATGATTTAAAAACCGTTTGGTAGGATGTTGCATCCAAACATCAATTACTTTTTGTTCCTTCATAGTCCTGTTTTATCAGTCTCACATTTTGGTGAAAAGCATAAACTAAAAATCTCCTCTAAATTAAATTTAAAATAGAAATAAACCATTTATTACCCGATAAATACAAGGTTTTTAAGAACATTTATCAATACTATGTCACTTCTCGTAATTTTTTTATTACGTTAATTCTCCCTCTACGAATATTTTTTAACGACTAAGTCTATTCTCTATTAATTTCTTGTGTACTTCTAATTAATCATAACATTTTGTAACCTTGTTTTAGCGATGAGAATTTGACCTGATTTTTGTATTTTCATCCCTTGAAGAAAAAGAGCGTAAAGCTTATGGAAAAGCTTGCCTATCGCCTACCTTCCTTTTACCCATACAGGAGTATGGACTTGAAAATACTAAACAGTAAAAACCCAACAAACCCATGAAAATCCTATGCTCGTTGCTGTTATCTGCCATGTTGTTGGTAGGTAGCACTACCTATGCACAGAGAGGTTACCAAGGTAATTTGACGATTGCCATTATGACTGAATTGAGCGACCGATACGGAGAAGATCAACTTTACAATTTGAGATTGATTAAGACGAAACTACAATTTGCTAATTATATACGAAATAAGGCCAAAAATTGTCATAATTGCCCTACACTTAAAGAATTTGCGAAGGGCCTTAGTGGGCCACCGATATTGCCTAAAGGTATTCCTCCAAAGCCAGGGGAAAAACGGGAAGAACCCGTAGAAAAGTCAAACTATGAAAAAGGAAGCAAAAACTTTGGGGAGAATGTCTTGAATTACTACGAAAATAACTACTGGTTGACGGAGGAGGATGAAGAACAGAAAAATGGCGATTGTGGCCCCTTACATTGCTTGCAGCGCTGGGGCTGCCATATTCCTTGCATTGGGCTATGTGCTAAAGATCCTATTCGAAAAGCGATGATCGCGGAACGAAAGAAAAAAGAAGAAGAGGCAGAAGCTGAAGAGGAGGATATAAACTATGATGATTACGATTATGACTACGATGAATATTAGGGGGCAAGAATGGGGAAGCATGATGGAGGGTCGACATGGCTCGACTCTTGCTTCCTCCTTCTTCTTTTTTGTAATTTCGTTACTATTGCTTACTTGTACTCCGAAGGACAGATTGCCCAGCGAAAAAGCAAATCAAAAGCTCGTAGCGATGTCCGACAGTTTAACACTGATCGCAGAAGATTTGTATGCCTTGAGCTTTGATTTAGAGCTTTGGAACCGAGAGAATCCAAGCGTCCTAATTCATTATTTATTAGCCTGTAATAGCCGAGCAAGCAAGGGCGACGAATGTTATCAAGAATATAAAAAATGGGTAACGGGAAATATTCATCAAGAAGATCTTACGCGCTTACATCGCGGACAGTTTTTATCTGTTTCTGCTTCCTTGGGGATAGGTTTAGAAAGTCCTGTTTTTTTCCAATCTGGGGATTTAGTTGCCATAGAAGAAATCTTGGACTATGAGAAGGCAAATTTTGCCATACCGCCGGCTCATTTTTTTAATTACAGAGAGGCTCAGTACGGGCATGAATATGCTTGGCACTTGCGTGCTTTTTGCCATTATTGCAGTCCAGAGGCTACTATAAATGAAGAATTTGCGATTAAAGACATCCTAGATACCCTGCTAATTCAAACGCCTAATGTCAAATACGAAGAAGGGACTCATGAATACGAAGGAATGGCGATGTGCTTGCAAATGTTTAAAAAAAGTAATCGTAAAGAAAAAATATACTTAGAAAAATATAATTTGATAGAAAAGTATCTTCAGCAAAGCGTTCGCCATTTCTTGGATAGCTTACCTTCCAACGCTCAATTTTATGCTCAAAGTATACATTTTGATGGCCAAAATTTTTACGGCTGTCAAGAGAATATCTATTGCCGCACCTTCAACGATGCGAATAAACAAGCCCATTTTTTCGAATGGGCTATGCTTGTTGAAGGCACGGCAAAACATCCAAATTTTGAGAAAGCTTTAGCTCGTTTGCTAAGCTTGGCGAAAGAAACTAAACGACTAGCGCTAGAAATCAACGAGAACGACAAGGAGCATGAAACGAAAGTATTGTTGATTTCGGCTGTTTCTCATTTGGTTAGCGCAGCAGGGAAGGTATCGGAGCATTTAAAGCACTAAATCAATGTCTTTTTCTTAGCCACTTTAAGGTTTTTGGGTTTTGCCTTCAAAGTTCGAATCATACAGATTCACACCTATTCCAAAACCTAGCCAATGACCTCTTTGGTAAACCCAGTTTTTGCCTAGCTCTCGACCTAATAAATCGATTCCGTTCGATACAAAGACTTGGAAACCTTTAACTTCAAGAACGATACTACCATGAAAGGTAAACCCTAGTGGTTTTATACCAGCATCGGTAATTCGACCGTTTGTTGTTGTAGAATCGACCACCAATCCACCTACAGAACCTCCTAGTAGAAAATTGACCGCATTTGAACGTCTTTCACCGAATCGACATTTCAAACCGAAGGAACCTCCTACATTAATTTCTCCATTTACATCAAAATCTCGCTTTGTCATTATATCGTTTACCTTTATAGAATCCTTCTTTCCTATTCGAAGTTTCATAGGTAAGGTAAGTAGCCCAGCAGCAACATCAGTTGTGCTAAGTCTTTCATAAGCAACAACTTCTAAATCACCTTCTTCGATGAGGAAATAAACAGGAGAATCATCCTTAATATTATAAATTTTCTGCATGGTTGTATCCCTAAACTCCAAAAGTTGAATAATGGCATTGCCTGATTTTTTCCGGGTAATACTAAATATCCAGTCTTTTTTCATTAAAACCGTGTTCCCCTTTGGATTTCCTTTTTCATCACATTGCTGCAATTCCGTGATATTTTTAAAGGCATAAGTAGGCTCTGCTTGACTAAAAAGATGACCATAGACGAGGAGCAAACAGGCTATCAGTATTGCTTTTTTCATAGTAAATCTTGTTTGTTTTTGTTAGATAATATCTCCAAATTAGCACTCCTGCGTTTTGCGTTCTAGTACATTTTCTTCATCTTCCTTGATAAACTAGCCCATTTCTAAATACATTTAACTAAAAACACTTTCAAAAAGCATTTAATATCAACAAAAAATCGTATTATTACTCTACATAAACACTGTGAAGGACTCCTTAAAAAATCCTGCCCATGGACTCTCTACAAAACAGCAAACTCATCCACTATTTTCAAGCTTTGAAGAAAAATGAACTAGCTCGATTTGCTAAATTCCTTAACAGTCCTTATCATAATAACAGCGAGAATATCACTCGTCTATTTGACTATTTGCGAAGACAATACCCTGATTTTGAAACTCATAAATTGGAAAGAGGAAAAGTTTATAAAAAAGTTTTTGGCAAACAAGTTTATGATTACAAAACACTAGAAAATCATCAAAGTCGCTTGATGGTTTTGTTGCAACGTTTTATGACGTTAGAAGAATTGAATGTTCGAACACAAGATAGGGAACTGCTTGAACTTAAGATGTTGCATACTAGGGGGCTAGATAGGTATTTTGAAGGAGAAGTGCAGAAATTTAAAGGGCATTTGGCTAAAGGGCGGTTACGGAATGCCGAGTTCCATCTAGGCCAGTATGAATCAAGTGATATGCTCTTGTTTCATCCTCGAATTGATACCACGAAAAGTAAAGTGGAATTACATAATAAAATGGCTTACAGTTTGGATGCCTTTTACTTAATAAACAGCTTGAAAATCAGGGGAGAACAGCTAATGGCACAACGCGATTTAACCGTCAAAATCGACCTCAATTTTAAGGATGAGATAGAAAAAATGGCCGATAATCCACTCTTTGAAAAAGAGCCTCTATTGCAAATGTACAGATTGAATTTACAACTTTTTTATACCCCAGATTATAGCATTTATCAAGAGTTAAAAGCTTTGTTATTAGCGCATTTAGGGGCTTTGACTTTTAGCGACAAAGAAACACTTTACAGTTATTTACTAGCGCATACAGGTCATTTGGGACTGAGCCAATCCGCAAACTGGCGTGCTTATTTCGAGCTATACAAAATAGGCTTTCAGGAAAACATCTTATTATCTAATGAAAAAATCCTTGCTCCTCACTTCTTAAACGCCGTGGTTTTAGCGGTTGAATTAAAGGAAATCAATTGGTTAGCCAATTTTTTAAAAAGTGAAGTGCCCCGCCTAGCAGAAGAAGATCAAGAGAAATGTAATTGTTTAGGAAAGGCTTATCATGCCTATGCTAAAGGTGATTTTGAGGCTTGCATTCAAGTACTTTATCAAGTAGAAGCTTACAAACGTGATCCTTATTTTGCCCTTCGCGTTTTCCCCTTAGAACTTCGTGCTAACTTCGAATTGGCTGCAAAGTTTCAAGGAGATGAGTTTTTATCGATCTGGAAACGTTACCGCAATTATATCCTTGATAATAAAGAAATTAGTCAACAAAGAATTGCAGCAAATTATAATTTTTTGACCATCTCGAAAAAATTATACAAGGCTATTTATAAAACGATAGATAAGGAAAAATTACAAAATGAAATTATTAATTTAGAACCTATGATTGGGAAAGCTTGGTGCTTAGAAAAATTGTAACGGTGACTGGACTATTAATGGTAGGAAAATTTACTTCAAAGCAAACAAATGTCTAAGAAAAACACATCAAATTTTATGAAGTTTAATTCTTAATTTTTCTTAAATTTATCCTGAATCACAAGCCTGAATAATAACCAATGAAAATTTACTACCTTTCTTTTGCCGTGTTATTTATAGTTTCAGCCCTTTTTGGGCTTGTTCTTGTATATTTGCAATATCAAGTCAAGGAAGAAAACTTAATGTTATCCAAAGGTGTATTGCTCGAAGATCCTGTATTTACCCGGAGTACAGAGGACAATTCCATTACATTAATGCGTTTCCCTATCGAAAAAAACGAACCACCAATTGGTATTCCTAAAGTTTTATTAGAGCTTGAAAAACAGGAAATTTTTGAATTGAAAAAAGGAGATGAGATTTCTTTTTACGAAGAAAAAACTGAACATAAAAACTTTTTACATGCTAATCGTCGTGTTCCCTTTGGCTTGCAAAAAGATGGGCGTTGGCTCTATACAAAAGAGGAGGCGCTAGCTCGTTTCGCCAAAGAAAAAAGGATGGGTTGGGTGTATATGTTTCTTGGATTAACTTTTGTGCTCTTAACGCTTCTTGGGTTTTATCGTCAATTTGTAGGGTAGTTTGGGTTTAGTCTGAATAATATCTGAAAATCTTAGGCTTCACCTTTGCTTAAACCTTCCGAGCTTCAGCCCTACTTCAGTTTCATCTCACAAAACAGGAAGCTCAGAACCTTCGAATAGCTTCACTATTCCGTAATAAGACGAAGCCCCAACCATTAGTAGAAAGAAAAATTATCGGGATTACCGTTATAACGAGTTGATTTTGGAAGAAAATCAAAAAATCCCTTTAATCTCTTTCTACTAATGAATAGCTTTAATTTACAATATGGTAAAATCAAAAATTGTTTCTGATGTATTCGTTGTTACCACAAGCACATAATTCCCTTCTAGCAAATTAGCCGTAGTAATCGTATGATGCGAACAATCACTAGGGATTTGTATCGTATAAAGCGTTGTTTCTGTATGATCTAAGACACGAATAGTGCAATTGCTTGGTGTTGAAAAAGCTAAAAATAGGTCAGTCTTTCCTTGAAAAATATCAATAGTTCCTCCTTGAAAAAAAGAAGATGAAATTCCCCTTGTGGATTGATGAGCATTCGAAATTGCTGGAAATGACATTCCGATAAGCACAGCGCATAGAAGGGCCTTTGCAAAACATAAAGTTTTCATGTGTGTAGGTTTTTTTTAGGAATAAAAAAATAAAACCATACCCGTGCGCACTAGGTATAAGTATACTATTCATCAAGTGCTTAACTTTAAGGCCTAATGTTTAGTACTGCTAAATAATGTTGAGTTGAAACAATGTTATAAAGAGATTCAAGATTGCAACTTTATTTGCTAAGTTTCATCTCCATCTGCTTTACAATTACAAATATCGGTTAAGCAATTTAGTCTTGCAAAACCAAAATTCAAAAATTGTAGGTTCCTATACTTGAATTAAGCATTAGGAATGACGAATCGGGAGTTGACCGTTTGGGTGAGCTTTTTCAGACAAGTACTATTCATTGAAATTTTACTGCTTAATTGTCAAATGTTTTGCTAGATACTTTGAACTCAGGAAACCGAAAAGCCTTCTTTTTTATCTTCACATGACCTTTTTAAATTTTCATTCTACACTAAAAATTGCTAATTTCACCAAAAATTGTAGAATCCTATGGCTAAATCTACTGGATTATTTGATCTCATCCATACCTTGACAAAAAGCGAAAAACGTTATTTTCGGCTCTTTTCTTCTCTTCAAGAAGGTAAAAAAAACTACGACCGCCTCTTCGATTTCCTAGAAAAAATGGATGTTTACAATGAAGAAAAAATCCTGGAACATTTCCAAGGAGAGCCTTTCACCAAGCAATTGCATAGCGTAAAAAACTACTTGTACAATTTGATTATGAAATCGTTACGCAATTATCATTCAGAACGATCCGTAGATATTCGCCTAGCCAATTTAATGACAGACGCGGATTTATTGAATCGAAGGGGGTTGTATGATTTGAGGGATGGAACGCTGCGAAGAGCAAGGAAGTTGGCGGAAAAGTATGAACGGAATTACTATCTGCTGGAAATTTTGAAGCGAATGGTGAGTTATGCGGTGGAGAGGAGGACGAAGAAGATGAAGGAAGAGTTGGAGTTGTTATGTGAGAATATTTTAAACATTTCAATTGCACTACTCAAAGAAAGTGAACTTTATATACTGAATTATCGGTTTGCGGTATTTTTTCGACAACAAAAATCAAAAAAATTAAAATTAGAGCAATTACTCCTTAATTATGAAAATAATAACATCCTCAAATACGATGTTGAGAAATTATCTTTTGATGGTAAGATATTTTATTACAATGTAGCAAAATATGTTTGTCGTTTTTCGAATAACCATCAAGGCACTTTTGCCAATTCAAGGGAATTAATAAATATTTGGAAGGACAATCCTCACCAAATTATTGAAAGACCTATGCTTTATAAGTTATACTTGGGAAATCTAATGAATGATGCGAATAGAATACGGCGGTATGATGATTTTCAGGAGCATTTAGAGGAAATTCGATGTTTACCTTCCAGAGATTTTTCTGAAGAGGCAGAGACTTTTCAAAATTATGCTTTTATGGAACTCTTGTACTTTCTCAATACTGAAAAAATCTACGAAGGAGAAGAACGATTGCCTCATTTGGTAGAGGGATTAGAGAAATATCAGGCAAAAATAAATAAAGCTCGATGGATATCTTTTTGTTATAATATTTCTATCCTGTATTTGTTGCTTAGGAATTTCGACGCCGCCCTAGTTTGGGGAAATCGAATATTACAAGATGCAACAAATGAGCATCGAAGAGATTTACATAGAAGTATGCTATTATTACAGCTTATCTATCACTACGAATTGCATAACTTTAACCTTCTAGAGTCGTTGTTGACTTCTGTACCTAAGCGCTTGAAAAGAAAAGGTAAACTTAATCATTTTGAAAGAATAATACTTGACACCTTTCTAATGGTTCTTCAATCAAGTACAAAAAAAGAAGCAAGTCAATTTTTGATTGATTTAAAAATTGACTTGCAAGCTCTTAAAAAAAGTCATAAAAACAATACATTCTTAGGATTTGATGAATTTTTAGCTTGGCTAGAAATTAAACGATGAATAGATATGAATGCAATTCATTATTTTCCTAAAAATGATTAGTTCAGATTTTACATCTCCTGCCGCGGTTTCATACTGGTCAATGTTTATCCTCTGTTCGATTGAATAGATTTTACCTACTCTTTCGTCACCAGAACCAATATAGAATATAAGATACTTCTCTGTGGGGCTTATAGTTTTTATATCGAACTTCAATAAAGCACCATTCTCAATATCAATACAATTGTAATAACGATAAACAGATGGTTGATAGTTCGGTAATTCACTTATTTCAAACTTCCCCGATTTTAATCTTAGTATTTGAACATGAAATTGCTCGAAATTAGCAATTATGTCCTGACTTGTTTTTTCTTTGATAACTCCCTTGCCGTGATTGATAACGATTTTATCTAAAAGATCACTTGCCTCCCATTCAGCTTTACGACTCATAATTCCAATTTTATATGATTAATGAATTAATTGACTTCTCTTTAGGCATTTAAGTACGCAATGTAGACTTCCACGTTTTTTCATAAGACTAGTAAAATCACCAATGAATGAGATGTTTTTATAGCCGAGTTCCTTAAAAGGGGCTTCAACATCTTTTTCATAAAAACTTGTTTCACCCCAAGTCTCTGCATAACTTGGTAGCCAAATGGTTTTGCTTGAATTTTCTACTAGACAATTATTGTAACTTGCAATATGCCAAACATCAAAAGTAGTCCCTTCCCTACGTACAAGGGGTAATATTATAGGAATTAGCTTAACATTATTGATTCCGTTTGCTGTAAATTCAGCGTAAATATTATTTTCTATTTCAGCAAAAGCATCTTCTAGAATAGAAAAAAAATATGGTTTCTCTTTTTCGCTTTTAGGATAATAGGGCTTAGCAATACCTATGTAATACGTAGATTGTTCTTTATCTAACCTACCTAAGGGCGTTAAAAATATGTCTATATGAAAAAATATCTGCCTATCTCCAATTTTAGTGTTGACCTTACCTTTTAATGCACTTGTATAGCAGCTTGAGCAAGCAATAGGGATAATCTTATCTCCTTTAAATAGTATTCCGAATAGCTTAATAACTTTTTCATTTTTAACGGTTTCTTCTAAATTTCTACTTAATATCCCTTGTTCTATCAAAAAAGATATGCTCTTATCAATGGAATCTTGCCCAATTAAAACAAAACCATCACAGGTGAGTACATTTCCTCCTTCAAATTGTAGGTAAGATTGTAATTGTATAATAATTAGGTCTTCTATTTTTGTAGATTGAGTTGATTTCTCTTCAAGAATATTTGCTATTTCTTCATCAATGCTGTTACGTTTAAAACTAAAGGGCTCAATTAAAAAAATTTCTTCTTGTTTATGAGCAACTAAAAAAGGATCTTGTACCCAATAAGAATAAGCAGTAGTATCTCTAATAATGTGCTCGATTTCTCCAAAAGTAAGCTTGGATTTTTTTCGATATTTATTAAGGTGTTCTAATCTATGTTTAGTAAAAGGTATCGGAATGACATCCACGTTACTGTGAGCCTTACATATAACATTTAATTGCTTGTTTATTTTCTTTGTTTCTTCAAGTTTGGCAGTTAGATCCGCTAAATTCGCTATCAAACGAATTTGTTGTTCTTTTTCAAGATAACTTAAATCAGAATTGGCAATAGCAAAAGAAGATGGCAGATTTTTAGCTAATAAAAATGGTAAAAAATCTTTTAAAGAATTTACATCATCTGTTAATACAATAATTCTTCTACAGCAAAGTTCTTTTATCACCTTTTTTACGATAGATATAAAACTTCTTTCCTCTAAAGTATACCCAGAATGACGAGTGATGAGGAGTATTTCTATTTTACCATTTGCTTCTTGCAATAATTGATCATATATAGTTGGTTCATTGTCTATAAATAGATCCTCAATTTTGGGTTCACTAAAGCTCATTTGTTTTATTTAATAATATTGTTTTTAATATTAGGCTCGTTTTCCTGCATTACACCAAATATGCAGTGCAGGATAGCTTAACAATGTTTTATTGAAACTTCAAAAATACATCAAGTGCTATCCATCGACCCCCACAAAATAATCCATTCCAATTTAAAAAAAAGCGCTAAAATTGCCCTTTTCCTCAAAAAAACACCTCATTTACCCGTAGTGAAACCAAGTAAGCAAGAAAAATAATATTTTATTAATCAAAAGGTAAGGAGAAGCTCCAAAAGTGCATTTATCCCTTAAAAAATACGAAAATATTTTATCGGTGATAAATTATCACCTTGTTGTAGTGCATCAGGTAAAACAAAGGTAGCAGAAAATCAGCTTGGCCTCCTTTTTGTCTTACCAAGGACAGTAAAGTTTTACGGAAAAGTTAAAAACATTAGCTAGGCATTTTCCGTATCACCAAAATATTGTAATTTTGGGTATTAAATCTATGCTGGCTTAGCCAGAGACAAGCAGACAAGCAGCCAAGCTTGCTGCTTTCAGACTATCATAAACGATGAATCTATGAAATTTACGACACTCCTATTTATATTGTTTTGTTCTAGTGCCATGCTTTTCGCCAACGATAAAACCGAAGAGGCTGGAGGTGAAGGCATTCAATTCTTCGAAGGTTCTTGGAAAGAGACGCTAGCAGAATCGAAGCGTACGGGCAAACTGATTTTTATTGATGCTTATACTTCATGGTGTGGCCCTTGTAAAAAGATGGCCAAGCAGATTTTCCCCTTGAAAGAAGTGGGGGATTTCTACAATAAAAATTTCGTCAATGCGAAATTTGACATGGAGAAAGGCGATGGCCGTAAAGTTCGGCAAGAATACAATGTCAATGCATTTCCCACCTTCTTATTTGTCGATGGTGATGGCAAATTGCACTTTAAATCTAAAGGAGGCAAACCCGCAGATCGCTTTATTCAAATGGGTAAAACAGCCCTTTCGAAAGTCGATTACTCCGGCCAATATGCTGAAAAATACGAGGAAGGCGATAGAGATCCTGAACTGCTCTACAATTACGCTTATTCCTTGATGAAATCGAACAAGTCTTCTGTGAAAATAGCGAATGAATATTTGCAAACACAAAAGGATTTGTCAAGCGAGAAAAACTTGAATTTTATCCTTGATCTAGCCACCGAATCCGATTCACGTATTTTTGGTTTGTTGATTAAAAATCGTGCAAAATTGGAGCAATTGCGTTCTGCTGCTTTGGTTCGTGATAAAATCGAAGCCGCTTGCTGGAAAACAGTGGATAAAGCCGTGGAATTTAACAGCGGAGGTTTGCTAGCAGAAGCAAAAATGAGCATGAAAAAGCATTATCCTGATAAGGCAACAACTTTTGCTGCTGAAAGTGATATTAAATTTGCTCAAGGCGTAAAAAATGGACCGCTTTATACCAAAGCTTGCGATAAATATTTGAAGAAAATCGCCAAAAACAACTCTGCTGAACACAACCGTTTGGCCAAGGAAGCTATCAGTGCATTTGCTGACAATAAGGCGGTGATGGCCAAAGTGGAAAAATGGGCAGCGAAAGCAGCAAAATACGGCGGTTTATACGATTACCAACTAACTTATGCTCGCGCACTACTCAAAAATGGAAAGTCGGACGCTGCTAAAAAAGCTCTGCAACTGGCTATTGATTTGGGCAAAAAGCAAAACAAGAACACCAAAGACGCCGAAGGAATGTTGAAGAAGCTGGGCTAAT
>JAHDHB010000102.1 GCA_020631545.1 Saprospiraceae bacterium
AAAATCGGAAAAAGACATCCTTTTGTCGAATAATTTGATAAATCCAAAATATTTTTTGAATATTGTAAATTCATTTTACATCAATATCATCATATATGTCCCCATTTAAAACCTTACTTCTTGCACTACTTTTTTCTACTCAACTTTTTGCCCAAACCGAAAAGCCAAATTATAGTATACTTTGGTCAATCAAGGGCAATGGGCTAGAAAAACCTTCCTATCTATTTGGTAGTATGCACGTAAAGGACCCGCGTGCCTTTGAATTTAGTGATGCCTTGCTACTTAAAATTGAGGAATGTGAAGCTTTTGCCACTGAATTACCTTTGGATACATTGATAAAGTATGCTGCTTTTGATGCGCAAGATGCCTTGAAAGAAAAAAAAGCGGATCCTTTTGCTGGGCCTAGTTTTGGCGGAGGAATGCCCAGTTTTGAAAAATTAATTCCAGGAGCAAAACAAGTACAAAAACCGACCTTTCTAGATGCTTACCTTAGTAATATAGCGAGAAAAACAGGAAAAAAACTCTATGGCTTAGAACGTTGGGAAGATCAAATGGAAGTCATTGAACCTCCTGAAGAACAAGAAGAGGGTGAAGACAAACCAAAGCCTAAATTCCGTTTTCCTAGTCTTGCAGATGCTTTTCGACCTTCCTTTATGGGCGAAAGGCTTATCAAAACCTATCAAACGGGCGATTTAGAAAAAATTGAGGCTTATGTAGAAGAAAAAGAGATGATTGATGCCATCATGATCAAGCGTAATAAGGTGATGGCCAATCAAATTGAAAAAATAAGCAAGAGTCAAAGTCTTTTCACGGTCGTAGGAGTAGCGCATTTACCTGGTAAAGATGGCGTTATTGACTTGCTTCGAAAAAAAGGATTTATCCTAGAACCCGTTGAAGCTGTTTTCTCTGGTGAAGAAAAGCAGTTTAAGCCCAAATTGCAAGACTTACCTTGGCATACCCTAGAAAAATCGAAAAAGGGATTTCAAATTGATTTTCCTAGAAAGCCCTACTCTTTGGCTTACACCGATGAATTGATGATGGATGTTTTCCCGGACTTAGAAACGGGGCTTCTTTACTACGCGTTTGATGTACAACTCTCTAATCCTCTTCCTGATGAAGAGATCTTGAAACAGGTTGTCGATAATTTGTCCAATAAACCACAGTATGCCGATGCAGATGTGAAGGACATCAAACAAAACGAAAAACTAGGAAAAGAATTCATATTTCCTGCGGGAGATAAAAGCTATTACCATAGATTACAAGTATTTGTGGCTAATGGGTACCTTTTTGTAATGCAAATTGTATCTGGGGAAGAATACTTGTATGCACATGATGCAGAGCGCTTTTTTAATTCTTTAAAGTTTGAAGAAATTAATAGGGATTGGCAGGAATTTAAGCATAAAGAGGGAGCCTTTTCCTTGCAAATGCCGGGGGAGCCTAGTCATCAGGAATTGATAACGCCGATACCTGATAGCCCAGAGAGCCCACCTTACATTATCCACATTTTTGGCGCAACGGAAGAAGAGCACAATTCTGTCTTTTTATTCCGATACAATAATATGCCTGTTGGGTTTTACGTTACAAGTGATTCGGTCATACTGGAAGAAATGGCGGAAGTCGTGGGTGACCCTTCTGGTGGAGAGATTTATGAAACACATGCCTTGGAATTGGATGGATATACGGGGAAAGAATTTAATTTCACCTTAGCAGACGATAGTTTTTTGAGGATGCAGATGTATTTGAGAGGAAATCGCTCTTATCTTTTATTGCACCAATACTTAAAGGAGGAGCATCGTGCATTAGGGAATGATTTTTTTAGTTCTTTTCGGTTTGAAGAATACGATAAGGGCGTAATGGAACAACAAGAACTTGCAGATAATCAAGCAAGTCTATTGCTTCCAGATAATTTTAGACATGAAATAGATAGTTCGACCAATTGGTACGATTCTAGAATTGAAATTACGCACAATTACTCTTCTACTGAGCCAAATTCAGGGAGTACTTTTGGTGTGGAAGTGAATATCTATAATGATTTGGTCGAGTATGAAAATCAGGATTCTTTTTTAGTGGAAAATGTGGATTTACTGCTAGAAAATGTAGATTCTATTTATGTGAAGCGTAGGATTGAAGTGCCGAGAGGTATTGGAATGGAATTGATTTACAAGCAAAAGGATGTTTCTTCTTTCTTTCATTTTCAATTACTATTATTTGATAATAAAGAATTTAGCTTAACAGCAAATTATCCGAATGAATTACGCAATCATCCCTTGATTGAGGACTATTTTAAATCTTTTCGATACAAAGGAGAAGTAGGAAAAATCAATCTTTTTGAATCCAAATCGCAACGTATTTTGGACGGTTTGGTGTCTACGGATTCCCTTGTTTATGACAAGGCATTCAATGCTTTAGACTTCCATGAATTTAAAGAGGAAGATCGGAGAGGAATCTATAAAGTGCTTGCTCAAAAAATCCATTTTGAAGAAAGTGACGCTTACTATAGTGCAAAAAGGGACTTGCTTGCAGCTCTATCGAACATTTATGATGAGAAAACGGTAACGGTATTAAAGAGTTTGTTTGATAATGAGCACATTCGTCCTTTCGATAAGGAATTTTTATTTCATACCCTAGCTGTCATTGGAACTGAAGAAGCGATGGAGGCACATTTCGAAATGGCTCCTTCCATGAAAGCAGACAGTAACGATTTTTATATGCGTCCCTTGGATTCTTTTATTGATTCGCTAGCGCTTGCAAATGAGTACCTATCTGATATTATGGCCTTGGTGGATAAGGATTATTTTAGAAGTAGTGTGCTTAGAATTTCCTATGAAATGCTAGAAGATTCCTTGGATTATTCTTCTGATGTAGAGCCGTATATACCCGCTTTACTAGAAATTTCTGAAAATTTGCGTGAAGAATTGAAGGAGGCTGCTCTTGATGAAGAAAAGCATAGAGACATTGAATATGATTTATACTATTGTCTCCAGATTTTTATGCATTTCCTTGATGAATCTACTTGCAAGGAGGAAGTGGAAGCGATTACAGCACTAAATTCTACGTACTTAAATTACAATTATGCAATAACTTCTTTCAAGAAAGGGTTACCGCTCAATTCGAACGATCTAATGCCCATACTTGAAGATTCTTCTTACTTATATTACTTACTACTTCAGGCTGAAAAATATAAGCGATTAGATGGATTGCCCCAAAAAGAATTAACGCAAGCCAAAATTGCAGAATCTGCCTTGATCTATCGTGTCGATGAATATTGGGGAGAGCTGGAGGAAATTCAATTTATTCGAGAAGAAGAGACGAAATATAGGGGGACAAAAGGAAGAATATATATCTACAAATATAGATTTGCTGAGGAGAAGGATGAAAAAAGTGGCAAAGATATTTGGTACCTAGGCATAAGCGGTCTACAACCGATGAATCGTAGCAAATATTCCCTTGAAAATGAGCTGGTTTTTGATGCAGATGACCCTTTCGACCCTTATAAAATGGATAGTGAAATCAGTGATTTGATTCAAGCAGCGAAAGAATGGAGATTTCGGGCAGAAACGGAAAGGGAAGAATCTGAGGAGGAGCGGTAAGTGATTTGTCCATCATACCGTTGGATTTACCTGAAGAGTATTGTTTGTATGTTTTAAATTTTGATGCATTATAGGTGTTGGAACCGATGTAAAATTGAATTATATAAGGAGTATGCTGAAAATCCTGTAAAGAGTAGGTGTTGGTGTTTTAAAAAAAAACGATATGAAAATTTTAAAATTAGTATCCGTTCTTATTGTTGTATTCTCAATGGCTATTTTATTAGAATCCTGTAAAAAAGATCCTTGTGAATCTCTTGTATGCTTAAATGATGGTGTATGCATAGATGGAGCTTGTGAATGTTCTGACGGCTTTACAGGTACTGATTGTGAAGATTTTGATGCCTCTGCTGTACAAGAGTTACTGGATATGGGGTATACTCCAATGGCGCTGATAAATGGAAATGTGCCTTTGGATAGTCTATACGGAAATATGTATGAAGGTGGACTTATTTTTTATTATGACCCCATAAATAATACAGGTATGGTAGCAGCTTTAGATGATCTTCCTGATGGTTATGATTGGGGATGCTTTGCCTTTGATGCATCAGTTCCAGATGTAACTACTTGTCCAGAGGATTGCTTTTTACCCGAACCAGAAGATAATATTGTAGGGGCACGCATAGGTGATGGTCTTTCCAATACAATTGCTATAGTGAACGATAACTGCAACAATATGAAGGTGTCCGCAGCAGAAGCTTGTTATTTGCATAGTGAGGGGGGGTATGATGATTGGTTTTTACCTTCTAGAGGTGAGTTAAATGAAATATATCATAATCTTCGTTTAACAGGTCATGATGAATTCCAAACTTTTGGATATTGGAGTTCTACAGAGCATAGTAATGTAAATTCAGATGGGAAAGCTTGGTTACAAAACTTCTTAGATGGAAGTCTCCGAGGGTCTTATAGTAAATCAAGTAATATCTATGTTCGTCCTGTTAGAACTTTTTGATTTTTCTTCATTTTATTGCCAGTCGAATATCAATTTTTGCTTTTAAATTGCATTTTGTTTTGGGTAGAACTCAAGCGCATTTTATTGTGCTGAAAGCCATTATTATTCTTGTTTTGTTGAGAACTCCCATGATGGTGTATGGTATAGGTGAAAAAGGTGTCAATGGCGGAATGGAATAGGGACTTGCATTCTTTGTAAATAAGGGGGGGAGTTGTTTTTTGGGCAGCTTTTCCCGCTATCCGTTTGTAGTGGGTACGCTGTAGCTCCATTCAGCATGGTCGTACAGGCATGTTGAGTGTGTGAAAGAGAAGGTGTGAGTGTGTGAAAAACATACACACACTCCATCTCCCGCTCACACTTGATTTACTCCCTGCTTCATAGCAGCTACAGCGTACCGGTCGAGTCCCAGCTTATGAGTTGGGTTAAATGTTTGTTTTGTAGTGGGTTGTGTTTTGGTGGTTGTTGGTTTCGATGGCCGATAAGGAATTGTTCGCAGGTAATTTGAATACCCTCTGCTAACTCCTTTCCCTTCCTCCTCTTCTAAAATAACTCCAAGCCCCAAGGCCAAAGATCAAAACCCCACCAGCAAAAATCCGCCACCACCATCCACCACGACCAGCCAGTTCCACCACCGTATCATTTCCAACATAAACAAAACCAGCCCAGTAGAAAGGCGTTTTGTGCATAGAAGCAATATCCTCATCCGCTAGGTAATCCTTTTTTGCTTGGTGAAGGGCTTGAGCTTTGGGCATTCCGTTGGCTAGATGGCGGTAAAAGTTCTTCATGAGCAAGGAAGTAGAGCGGTCATTTACTTGCCAAAGGCTAGAAACTAGGCTGTTGCTGCCCGAATGGGTAAAACCTCTAGCTAAACTCATAACACCTTCTCCAGCAACGTATTGACCTATACCCGACTCGCAAGCACTGAGGACTAGTAAATCACTGTACAGCTTTAAATCATAAAAATTGGATAATTCAAGGGTTTTATCATAAAATTCAATGGAAGGAAGAATGGCCTTTCCATCACCAGCACTAGCATGTGTACCTACATGAATGATTTGATAATGAGGCGTATGTTGCATGAAATTGCTGATAGAAGCCCCTTTTGTTTCAAAGAGTTTCGTTGCTGCTTGGTCTTGGATGTATTGAGCTTCTTCTTTACTATACTTCAGATAGCGTTTTTCATTGGGGAATTCTGGGAAAAAGGCAAGTACCTTCTTGTATTTAGGCCTGTTTTTCAAGCTTTTTTGCAAGCTAAGTATGGGAACAGAGTAGCCATAGGAAAGGTTATGGGAACTTCCCAAATAGGCGATATCCGCATAAGATTGATCATTTCCTGCTTCCGTTAGTAAAGCATCAAAAGGAATATTCGATAGATAGCCATCAGGAATGAGAATGATGTTGGAATACTTGGCAACAATTTCACTATCAAATAATTGATGGAATAGGTTGTGCGCAAGAATTTGGTAGGCTGCTCTTTTATTTAATAGATTATGCCCTTTTATGGTCGTAAAATAGTTGACAAATTGCTGTAAATTTCGTTGTAATAGGGTATCTAGGGCAATTGTTTTGGATTGTACTCCTTCCATATCAATATAGAAAGTATAAATGGAATCTTTGCCATAAAAATACTCCAGCATTAAGGTGTTTTCGTCAGTTAAAATGTTTTGTGCATCCTCAAGGCTAACGTTAAGCGATTCATATTTTAATGTAAAGTATTCAGGATAAAGCGATTGAATATTCTGCATTAATGCTTTCTTTTGTTCTATCAGCGTTGTTCTAGAGGCCTCTGTTTCTGCATTAGAAGAAGTTTTACCTTGCAAATAATCAATTTTTCGATTAAGAACATTCAATTGCTGACTAAGACTATCTGCTAAATTATTTTGCATTAAATTTTCTGAAACTCTGTCAAACAACAAGATACCCTTGGTTTTTTCTGAAAAATAAAAGGCTTTTTTGGTTTTATTCAAATATGAACAAACGGCAATAGCTTCTTCGTAAATCGGATGAACCTCTTTTCTCCAAAAGAGCTTAGAGGCTAGGTTGTAATGTTGTTGGCGCATGAAATCTATCGTATAATCTAATAAAGAATAGAGTTCGATGGCCTTTTCACAAAAGTTTGTATCCCCAGTATTTTTGCAAATGTCAATATAGCCTTGGGCTAGGCTACGGGCATAAATGATAAAGCCTTCTTTGTCGGAAATATTAGCAATGGAATCCCTTATTGATGAAGTGTTTATTGTTTGAATTTCGGGAAACTCTAGCAATGCTTTTTCATACATTTCATTCGCTTTGGCATATTGTTTTTGTGCCTTATAGATGTCGCCCAAGTTGTTGTAAGCATGATCTTTACAAGGAAGATTCTTTTGAAGGATTTGTTGGAAAACTTGAATAGCCTGTTTTTCTTTATTCATTCGATGATGAGTCAAGCCGATGTTATTCAATGTCTCGCATAATATATAAGGGATATCATGAGCATATTTTGCGGACTTTTTCAAGTAAAAGAGTGCCTGCTCATATTCGCCAGTAGTGTAATATACATTCCCTAAAGTTCGATAACTGATGGCATTATTGCCGTTGCTAAAGGTATTTGGAGGTAATTGTTCTATAAGAGCAATAGCTTTTGAGCCATCTTCAATGGATTTTTCATAAGCCTTTCTAGAACGATTAGCATTGCAGGATGTCGTGAGAGCTAGTACTTTTCGATGTGGGACATCAATTTTTTGAGCGAGTTGTATCGCATAATTCGCATAATCAGAAAATAATTCATAATCACCAATGCTTCCTAGGGCAATACCAGCATCAATATAATTATCGACCAACTTTATACTATCGGTCTCATTCTTCGCTTCCTTTTGCAATACCTGAATAGCTTTTCTAAAATGATTGATAGCTATTTTATAATGGCCTAAACGAGAATAGAGCTTTCCCAAATTGGTAATACTATGGGCGTCACCTGGAGTATTGCGCAAATCTGCTGCTTTCTGAAAAGCGATTATGGAGTTTAGTATATCTGAATAATATTTTTTAATCCCAATTTTATGATACACCAAACCTAAAGTATCTTGATAGTCAGAACAATTAGCCAGTTGACTGGCTAAGTTTTCGAGTTGTGTAATCTCTGCTGAATTCAAGAATTCTTGGATGTTTTGACGTGGAGGACATTGGGCAAAACATGTATGGCTCGAAAATAGAACGAAGAATGCCCAAACTATATATCGAAGAAACATAGAATCTTTATTTTTAACAAAAATAAGCAGATTTTCTATGAATGACGACTTTTATGTAAGAAGTGTTGATTTGGGCGCTCTTCAAAAAAGGGGCATGCCAGGCGGTGACTGCGGGTGCTCTTGAGCGTTTGCCATCACCTTCTGACATGCCTAGTACTTCTTGGTTTTCAATTCCTTGCTTCCTAACGTGGCAAAGCCACTACCAAGTTTTGCCAAAATTAGGGTAAGAGTCTACTTAAGTAGTTACTAAAAACATGTTTTTTATGCCAAACCGAAAATTGTTGCTCCAAGTTTGATATTCAAGGCTTTCCCTTCTCTTATAAAAGGAGATAGAGTCTTGTAAGAAGTAGAATTATCTAAAACCTTGTGTACAATCTCATTTCCTACAAAGCCTTGTAAGAAGAATTCTGCACAACTAGCGGTTACAAAAGGAGCTGCCATCGAAGTCCCACTTTTCTTACCCTCACCATTTTTTGGTAATAAACTGATGATTTCGTCTCCAGGAGCTCCAACATCTACAAAAACATTCGAATAATTCGAGAAATTGGGCAACGTTGGAGGAGCTGTTTTATGATCTAGTGCTGTGACGGCAATGATGTTGGCTAAATCAAAAGCCGCTGGATAAAACAAATGTGGTTTTGGCCGACGACTAGAATTCGTATCCAAATTCCCTGAAGAAGCTATAAATAAAACGTTTGCCCTTTTAGCTTCCTCCAAGGCACTTTTCAAAGCAAGATTTTTTTCTCCAAAATAGCCCCAGCTTCCATTGATGATTTGAGCCTTTTTCTTTAAGGCATAGTAGATACCACAAATACCCGTAAAAATAGTACCTACACCTTTATAATCATGTGTTTTGACAGGCAAAATGCCAAATTCACCCTGATAAACTTTAGAGATATTGTCTACAATTATGCCAGCGATATGGGTTCCGTGACCATCCTTCATATCATCAAATGGATTATTGTTGTCATCAATAAAATTCCATCCAATGGGATCATCTGGATAACAACTTTTATCTTCATCCAAACGATTTATGGATTCAATGGGGGCATTTACAATATAATCCTTCAGCTCATTGTGCATATAATCTACCCCCGTATCCAACACTGCAATTTTCAATTTTGGATCGGAGATGCCAATGCTTGGAATGGTTCCTAGGGGCTGATTCTTAGCCTGTACATTGTAATCACCACGTAAATAATGATTGTGTCCCATACCAGTGACAGGAGTTTCTACATTTCCATTAGCCACTCGTTCGGAGATGCTAGTTGTATTTCCATAGGCAGAGGGCTCCTCTCCTCCTCTAGGAACATTATTGGTTAAAGCCCATAGTTCTACCTTGTTACAAACACAATCTTTCACTTTGATAGCGCCGTATTTTATGCTGAGTTGTTTCCTGACTTCTGTACTGGTGTTCTGCTTAAAATTCACGACAACTAGAGGATAGCCCTTTTCACTTATTTGATAGGCTCCTTTTAAAAGATCGGTTCGATAATCAATTCCTAGGCTTCGTAAAGAAACACCTGATGTTTCTGGGAAAGTCATTTCAAAAGGTTTTCTATCCCAAAGCTCAATATCATCGATCAGCCAAAAATACAAGATTCCTTCTGCTCGAAAGCGAAGGCGTATTTTTCTATTATTAGCATATTGGCTAATGTCTAACGATATATAATCATCTCGCCCCGTTTCTACATTCCGTTGAATGTTTTTATTGACCTGAAAAGCGTGAATTGGGTTTCCACTTTCGCTCAATACTTCAACATAAGTCTTAGAAGCAAAATTTCGGTAGTAGTTATTAAATTTTAAAAATATAGTTGATTGATTCTCGCAGTCTATGACAGGAGAAATGATTGATGCACTTGCTCGATCTCGTTGAGCATAATGTTCAGATTTTGAGCCAAATAACAGCGCACCGCGTTGAGAGCTAGAGGCAATGGCTTTCCTTTCCTTATATGGTGGATTCGTTATTGATGGAGAGATCATATTTGGCCCTTCGCCGTCCGTTATTAGCGGATCTTTAGACCAATAGGGAAGTCCATTTCCCGTTCCGTCAGAGGACCAACCAACAAGGATATTCTTGTCTGCTGCTATCGTCCATGTTTTTATGGAGGATTCTTCCGCAAAACTCAATTTCTTAAAAATATAATCTGAAGGCTTATCTAAAGTCATGGTGATAAATTTTAAAAGTTAATTGTAGGGTGAAAGATACTTGTAAAGGAAGAGGCTCAAATGACATTCTTGAAATGTATCAATATACAAATATACTGTTTTTTTGTCCTCTTCCTTTGGTGAATGTATATTCTATTTTATGTTAATGTGGCCTTTGTTAGCCTTGTACTTATTTTACTAGTGTAAAATCAAGCGTTTTTGAACAACTCGGATCAGTAGAAGTAATAACGATCTGGTATTTTCCTGGAGTCCAATTTTTTGTAGAGAACGACCAATGAAAATAATCGGATGTCAAGTGGATAGGTTTGAGTTTAGTTTTTCCCTTATGATCCTTAATGATCCCAATACTTGAAGAACAACCATAACCATAAATCATCCAATTCGCTGGTTTTACTTGCATGATGTCAACAATACCACCATCCATTTGGGACGAGGGTATTGTTGAGTTTAAAGAATGAGAAATGTTTGGGGCTACTAGAAATAAGCAGCAAAAAACAAAAAGTAAAGGCTTAAATACGGTTTTCATAATAATAACATTTAATGAGGTTTGTAAATTGTTTTCTTGACATTACAGGGGGTATTGAAGAACCGTAATTTGACCTCAATAATAGAAGTCGAAAATAACGGCTAATTGTAAACACTTTATTCTGTATTTTTTTCTAAAAATGTGTTTGGCCTAGATTACTAATAGTTTGGTTGTTAAGTTGAGATGCTTTTTGAGACTCTTTTGATAAAGAAACGTGAAACTCCAACACCGCTTACTTTCAAAAAACACCTTCGGATAAATCCAAGGACAAGCATTTTCTCAAAAGTCAAAATATATTAACTATATTCGCATCACATCTATACAAATCGAAGGTAAATCGAATTGGTAAACAAAAACAACTCATTTTTTTATGTTTTCTAAGAAAAAATACACGGATGCTGAAATTGTTCAAGGAATAAAGGCTGATAATGAGGTTTTTATAAACTATTTGTACGATGAAAATTTTTCCTTGGTAAAATATGGTTGTAAACGCTATAAGCTGACGGAGCAGGATAGTTTGGATTGTTATACGGATGCTTATATGGAAATGCTAAAAAAAATTAGGCAAGAGGATTTTTCTACAGACCAGATTATTGAACCGCTTTTTATGACAAAATTTAAAGGAAAATGTGTTGACCAATTTCGACGCCTTACGAATAATAAAGTAAGGGGCACGGATCCTTTAGATGAATTGATAGAAATGGGAATGGAAGCAAAATCGGCTTTAGAACAGTTAATTACCAAGGATCTAATGGATAAACTTCGTCCTTTTGTGTTGAAATTGAGTGAAAATTGTCAAAAAATCCTTGACTTGTGGTCGTATGATTATTCTCATAAAGAAATTGCGACCCTTATTCCTAGTATTGGAAGTGACCAAAGCTCTAAAACCACCTTAAACCGTTGCCTGAGTAAACTAAGGAAATCGGTTCATGGGCTGTAAGATAAGTGGCTAAGAGTTTTGAGTGCTTCGCTTGAAAAGACATGTTGACAAAGGACAAAAGACATGTTGACAAAGGACATAGGACAAAAGACATGTTGACAAAGGACAAAGGACATAGGACATAGGACATAGGACATAGGACATAGGACAAAGGACATAGGACAAAGGACATAGGACAAAGGACAATCCGCATTGGGAGTAGAGTGAGGGACTGAATATCTTCTGTAATTATCATTAAAAACCCAAAGATTTTGAATCATGGACAAAACTTCTACATACGAATGGCTTAACGCCTATTTAGAAAAAACACTTTCCGAGGAAGAACGTGTTGAATTAGAAAAGAAACTCGTAGAAAATCCAACATTCAGCAAAGAATTTGCAGAACTGATTGCCACTCGACGAGTCATTCGTAAAGAGAAGAGAGCCAGCCTTCAAGAGCGTTATTTTGTCAAAAAAAGGATTAAGATTCGTAGAATGAGGCGAGTTGCTTTAGCTGCTTCTCTTGTGGGATTATTTATTGCGGTATGGCTCCTACGTTTCGTCTCGGGTTATGACAGCGGGAATCAATTATATAATGCGGATTATGGTGAAATTGCTGATTTAAGCCTAGGAGATTTGAGTAGTGATAATGATGTGTTGAATGAAGCTGAAAAACAATACAATAATCAACAATTTGAACAAGCAGTAGAAAACTTCAATATTTACCTAACAGCAAATCCTAATGACTATTATATCTTACTCCATAAAGCTATTGCCCAACGGCATATACAAGGCCAAGAAAGGAATGCCCTAAAGGATTTAGACATCATTATAAAAAATGTTTCTGCTCTAAAACAAGAAGCGGAATGGAATAAAGCACTGACTTACTTGAAGTTAAATGGAATCCCTTCTTGTCGCGAAACCTTAAATCGTATTATCGCGGATCCTAATACAGAGAAGGCTTATCTCGAAAAAGCCAAAACCTTGTTGAAGAAAACTAAGCGAATAAAGGCCGTTAACATCATTGGAACGAGCTTAAATTAAGTTCGAATTGTTTTCCATCCCATTGCTTGAAGGTGTATCCCTATCGTTTCACCCGTCGGTACAGAAATGTGGAAAACTTCTCCCTAAAAAATAGCCCAAACAGGTAAAAAAAGCCTTATCTTTTCAGTTCCAACCCATTCACTTCTTTTTAGCGAATCTTCCCAGCATTAGCAAGTAGTTTTCAAGTCCCTTACTGCTTAAAAATAAAGCCATAAGGAACTCCATGTCAAAAAGAAACTACTAACTTTAAACTACTAACTCTCAACTAATAAACCATGCCAGAATTTTGTCATTTACACTGCCATACTCAATATTCTCTGCTTGATGGAGCGTCCGAAATAGGGACGATGATGGACAAAGCTGCTGCCGACGGGCAAAAAGGGGTAGCACTGACGGACCACGGGAATATGTTTGGGGCATTTAAGTTTGTAGCTGAGGCAAATAAACGTAATATAAAACCCATCATTGGTTGCGAATTCTACCTAGTAGAAGATCGGCATAAGAAGTCTTTTCTCAAAAG
This sequence comes from Saprospiraceae bacterium, assembly GCA_020631545.1. GTDB lineage: Bacteria > Bacteroidota > Bacteroidia > Chitinophagales > Saprospiraceae > JAHDHB01. The sequence continues at coordinate 12,945 of JAHDHB010000102.1, forward strand.
TCAAGGAGAAAAAGATAAGCGGTATCACCAGTTGATGCTAGCCAAAAACAGGAAGGGCTACGAGAATTTGTGTAAACTTTGTTCCCTTGGTTTTATTGAGGGCTTGTACAGTAAATTCCCTCGGATTGACAAGGAACTTATTGAGAAATACCATGAAGGATTGATCGTGACGAGTTGTTGCATCGGAGCAGAGATTCCACAAGCCATCATGCATGGAAAAGATGAAAAAGCAGAGGAGCTATTGCAATGGTGGTTGAATATTTTTGGAGATGATTATTATATCGAATTACAACGTCACCGTGGCTTAGAAAATATTGATGGTCTTGGGATTAGCCAAGAAGACATCAATCAGAAATTATTACAACTCGCCAAAAAATACAACGTCAAAGTTATTGCTACCAATGATTCTCACTATGTAGAAGAAGAGGATTGGATGCCGCACGATATTTTGTTGTGTATCAATACTGGTAGTACGGTTGAAAGCACTTCCCGCTTTAAATTTCCAAGTACAGATTTCTATTTTAAGACGCAAGATCAGATGGCGCAAATCTTTGGAGATGTGCCGGAATCTTTGGATAATACGATGCATATTTATGACAAAATAGAGCCGCTACAACTAGCGCGTGATGTTTTGTTGCCAGCATTTCCCATTCCAGAAGGAATTGATACTCAGGATGCCTACTTGCGCCATTTGACCTATGAAGGAGCCAAAAAACGCTATGGAACGATAACGCGAGAGATTGAAGAACGCTTAGATTTCGAGTTGCAAGTTATTGCGAATTCAGGCTATCCGGGCTATTTCTTAATTGTACAGGATTTTACGACAAAAGCCCGTGAAATGGGCGTTGCTGTAGGGCCAGGTCGTGGTTCGGCAGCAGGTTCGGCAGTAGCCTATTGTGTAGGAATTACGAATGTGGATCCGATAAAGTACGATTTACTTTTTGAGCGTTTCCTTAATCCTGAGCGGGTATCCATGCCCGATATTGATATTGATTTTGATGATGAAGGTCGTGCAAAAGTGATTGATTACGTGATTCAAAAATATGGTCGAAATCAGGTAGCACAAATTATTACTTATGGTTCGATGGCGGCCAAGTCGTCGCTGCGTGATGTAGGGCGTGTGATGAATGTACCATTGTATGAAGTTGATCGAGTCGCCAAAACATTTCCCACCCATTTAAGTGCTTCCCTCCAAAAAGTGTTAGCAGATAGTGATATTGATAAAGGTCTAAAAGGGAAGATGAATTCTGATGATGTAGAGAAAGCGTATAATTTTAGAAAATTAGCTGAAGGTGATGATGCTATCGGTCGAATGATTACGACAGCTAAGAAGCTAGAAGGTTCGATTCGTAATACGGGTATTCATGCTTGTGGTGTCGTCATTACGCCAGATGATAT
>JAHDHB010000103.1 GCA_020631545.1 Saprospiraceae bacterium
GAACCACCTGAAGCAGTGCCGAATACAAGCGGATAGCGGGATTAGCTGCCCAAATAACAATATAACAGGACTTTACATAACTCCTTGATTCGCTTAGTAAAATATTTTGCTCGTGGCCTAAATAAAAAACGCCTTGCCGGACAGGAAGGCAAGGCGTTAAACCCTATGAATCACGGGATTACTCCCGTTCAAGTATTAAATACCTGATAAAATGTTAACTAAAAAATAAATACGCTTACGAAAATTACCATTAATAAATATCGTTACTTAAAATCTCTTATTAAGGAGGCAAACTTAGTCTTAGGGATCCATGATGGTGAAGTGACCTTCACCACATGAATTTTAGAAAAATAAGTTGCTCAGTGGGATACGTTTTGAAGGTTTTATGCCTTCAATACACCTAGCGCTTTGCCAACTTTCACAAATGCTCCAATAGCTCTGTCTAAGTGATGTGTATCGTGTGCTGCTGATAACTGTACTCTAATTCTAGCCTCACCTTTTGGGACTACAGGATAGAAAAATCCGATAACGTAGATGCCTTCTTTTAATAACTGTTGAGCCATCTCTTGTGCCAAGGTTGCTTCATAAAGCATGATTGGAACGATAGGATGCTCGCCTGGCTTGATATCAAATCCAGCTTCTGTCATTCTTGTACGGAAATATTGAGTGTTTTGTTCCAATTTGTCCCGTAAATTGGTATTATTTGTTAATATTTCCAAGGCTTTGATGGATGCCCCGACGATGGCTGGTGCTACGGTATTGGAAAATAGATAGGGACGTGATCGCTGACGCAACATCTCGACAATTTCTTTTCGCCCAGAGGTAAACCCACCACTAGCGCCGCCTAAGGCTTTGCCTAGTGTTCCAGTGATGATGTCGATTCTGCCCATAACCTCGCGATATTCATGGGTTCCCCTTCCTGTTTTGCCCAAAAAGCCGGTAGAATGACACTCATCGACCATCACAATCGCATTATACTTATCCGCTAAGTCACAGATTTTGTGCAATTGGGCAATGGTTCCGTCCATAGAAAAAGAACCATCGGTCACGATGATTCGACTACGGTGGTGGGCTGCTGCTTTTAGTTGAGCTTCCAAGTCTTCCATATTATTGTGCTTGTAGCGGTAGCGAGCTGCCTTGCAAAGCCGTACGCCGTCTATAATGGAAGCATGGTTGAGCGCATCAGAAATGATGGCATCTTCTTTATTGAAGAGGGGCTCGAAAACTCCTCCATTGGCATCGAAGGCTGCGGCATAGAGTATGGTGTCTTCTGTACCCAGAAACTCGGCCAATTTTACCTCAAGCTCCTTGTGTATGTCTTGTGTACCGCAGATAAAGCGAACGGAAGAAAGGCCATAGCCATGAGAATCTATCGTTGCTTTGGCGGCCTCCAATAAAGCAGGATGCGAAGATAGTCCGAGATAATTGTTTGCACAAAAATTGACAACCTCTTCGCCGGTATTCAATTGAATATCTGCTGCTTGTGCTGTAGTGATGATGCGCTCCGACTTGTACAGGCCAGAAGCTTTAATGTCTGCAATTTCTGCTTGTAGTCGGTTTTGAATGTCTTTATACATAGTGTTGATAATCTTAAATTTTGCGAGAAAGATAGGAAGAAATAAGTAGTATACTATATGAAATATCAAAAAAATGACGCATCACCTTTTTTACATCGTGGATTTTATTTCATACATCGGCTTATTCATGTTTTCGTCCAAAGATTTTCCCTTTTTTGTAGGCTTTTTCGACTTCCTTATCTTCTTCAGTTTCTTTTTCTTCTTGTTTGACCATCAATTTTTTAAGATTCGGTTGTCCTGCATCCACCCAAGCGGTGTACCACACACTACCCAAGGCGTGAATAGCTTTGGTAAAACGAGCTTCGACCATGCCTTGCATATCATCATGGAAAGCGCGGCAATATCCTTCACATTGGGTATGGATAGTTAAGTCGTTTCGTTGCTCGTAGCACATTTGCTTATCTTTTGCAAAGGTTTGACGCATACGGCGTTCCGAGCTCAACACACTATCCACCAAAACATGGCTAGCTAAAATGGTCTCCCAGAAAAAGCCCTGAGCATCGTCAATATAATCTGCTGGCCCTACAAAACAATCGTATTCATCTGAAAAAAGCTCCAAAATGCGGCTCTCCCAAAATCCATGAATGCCTACTTGGTTGGTTAATTGCCCATTATAATTTTCGGTGGTGTGTAAAGGAACGTGAGCATCGCCGAGGTAGTGCCCTATCTCAGTAGAATAGCGTAATATTTTCGTTGCGTCTCCTTTTTGAAAGGCCTCTGTTAATCTGTTTTTCCAATGGAGTAAATGCCAAGGCAGAATCCCGTATTCAGAAAGTCGATCTACAGCGTGAAGCGAAATAATGTCTTCATTGATAGAAAGTTCAGGAAAAAAAGCTTTTAAACTATCCAGCTCTAGCGGTCGTTCCTCCTTGTAATAATTTTGATGAATATAATCAGCATAAAACTTTCGATAATCCCAAAAAGAGAGGAGAAGAGAATCTTGACCGAAACCTATTTTGGTATGTTCTCCCTTTACGACCATTTCTTTACCTTCTACCGTAATATTTTCAGGGCCAAATAGTTGAAGCGTATCATTTTCGCTAGTTACGGCCAAAATATCGGTATATGCAGCAAGGGCATCAAACCAATTTCTAGGTAAATTGGGAAAAGGATATTCGCCCCAATGATCGGCATCAATATAGTGTCTAACTGCTTCAAATTTAGAGGCATAGCGTCGTTTGTCGGGATCGACAGCGTGAGCGGTGATAAATTCTAGATTTTTTTTATAAAAACCTATCATCTCACTAGGCAAGGTGAAAACGGCCAAACGATTGATTTGCCGATGACCAAAAAATCCCCAATCCTCTTGACGCTCTTTCAAACCAAATCCCAAGCTCAAAAGCACGGCGACCAAGCAGCTAAATATCGTTACTTTCTTCATCATGCCACTAATTTAAGAGAAATTTGGGATAAAATGGAATTCTAGGAAGGCAAGAAGCGAAGTTTCGTATGCCTAATGGAAGAGAAGTCTTCTGGTTTTAAAGGTTTTGAATCGTTATTCGTTCTACAATTTCGAAAAGGATAAGACCTAAACTGGATAAGAATTTTGCGTCTTGTGGATGTCTCTTCTTATGGTTTAGAAATCTTCTTTGGAAAGCGTTTCTTTCAATTCTAAAACCTTCTCTAGGGAAAGCTTCGTCGCTAGAACTATTTGTTCTGTTGATAGTCCCAACTTTATCAACTCTTTTGCTATTGTATTTACCGTTTCCATCGCTTGTTTCGTCTTTTCCTTTTCCAAAAGGCTTTCAATAGTTACGCCCTCACCTATTTCAAATAGGATATGGCCTAAGTCGGATAATGATTTTTTGTCTTGTGGATGCATGGTCTCTTCTTATGGCTTATAAGTCTTCTTTGGAAAGCGTTTCTTTCAATTCTAAAACCTTCTCTAGGGAAAGCTTCGTCGCTAGAACTATTTGTTCTGTTGATAGTCCCAACTTTATCAACTCTTTTGCTATTGTATTTACCGTTTCCATCGCTTGTTTCGCCTTTTCTCTTTCCCGCTTTGCCTTTTCCTTTTCCAATTTTGCATTTTCCTTTTCCCGTTTTGCTTTTTCTCTTTCTTTTTCCAAAAGGCTTTCAATAGTCATGCCCTCACCTATTTCAAATAGGATATGGCCTAAGTCGGATAATGATTTTGCGTCTTGTGGATGCATGGTCTCTTCTTTTATGTAGAGTTCTCGAAATTTTGTTTTAAACTGTAGCTCTTGTTCTTTGGGCAAGATCAACATTAATTGGATAAAAGTCAAGAGGCTGTACATTTGTTTTGGTGTGTACTGCCTATTTTTCATCAAATTTATTAATTCTAGCTTGTAATCTAGTCTTAATTGGTGTTTTTTCTTGGTGTGATTCAAGCGTTTGGCTGCGAGGACGGCTAAAGCAAAAGGGTTTTCGTTGATTTTTAGCTTCTCTTCTTCTGCCTCTTCTACCCAATAAGAGTGAAATGTATAGCTCAAGCCTTTACCGTCTTCTTGAAAAACAAAACGATCATGAACTTTGGGGCGTCGTTCTCCTGTATAGACGGCTATCGCTGTCATTCTTTCTCCTTTGTACCTATCGTAAATACGGTAAAAATATCGAAACATTCGTTCTGCAAAATCTGCTTCCGCTTTAGATTGTATCTCGATATGGATAAGGATGCAGCGTTCTTCTCCATTTTTTAATTTAACCCTTACGAGTTTGTCATTGATGATTTTACCTTCCATTTTTTCATCTTGAATGATTTTTTCTAGCTCTTGTTGAAGGGAAACGGGCGGTACAGAGAAATCTATATAAGGATATAGCCTAGGAAAAAAGAATAAAACAAATTCTTCAAAAAGTTCTGTAATAATTGTCTTCCAATGAGCATCAAAATTATGTCGTTTTTCTTCCATTGTTTATTTTTTAGTTCATTATGGTTCTTAAACGACGCAATTTATATGAAATTGCACTAGAAGTCAATTTTTTGTTTCATTTATTTTGGTTTTTAGCTTTTTTCTTCAATTTCGCTACAATAAAACGTCCTTCTGTTCCAACGACATGATCTATATTTCGTTGAATTTCTGGTCGATTAAAAACCGAACTATCATCTAAATAAATGTACTCTGCGCCTGATCCTGTGTAGTAATCAATTTTAAGCTGTCCCCAAGGCTCCTTGGTGAGTAATTCATTTCTATAGCTGATCCCGTAGCCTTTCTTATTCAAATAATAAAAATAAATGCAATTGGAAGGATCGATGCCTACGATGCAAGAAGCTCCTTTTGGAACCATATCAATAAGGCGTTGACGTGAATCTTCGTTATACAATTCTTTGGGTACTTTTTTGCTTTCGTGCATCCATTCGTTAGGTAAAATGCGGATAGTAGCTAAGACGGGTTGAGCAAGAAGGAGTAGTGCTAAGATGCCTAACCACTTTTTTTCTAGTAAATATTCCCCCCCTAATCCTACAAATAGCAGCAAAACGGGAATGTACGGCATCATATAATAGGCGTGGTATTCCATCTGGCTTAGTTCTACTATATGATAAATAGCCAAGCCTAATATCCATAACAACAGAGGCCATCGATAGGAGGTATTCTTTTTTTCCTTTTTATGATAGCTATAAATGCCTACTAAAAGTAGGACAAATCCAGCATAATTCAGCAATACTTCGGGCAAATCGGATATCAAATTGGATGTTAAAATGGAGATCGCTTCTCCGAACGTGTCCACTGGCCTTATTTCTAAACCAAATTCGGCCAATTTTGAGGTTTTAATCAAATGCATGGCGTAGGCGTACCAGCCTAAGGACACCCCAACAGCAACTAGCGCATAAAAGAACAAGGAGAGCCATTGACGAAATTTAAGGGTATTCCAATTCACCAACACAAGGCCACCAATAAAGAAGCCCGTAGCAAGAAACTGCAATTTCGTCAGACCTCCTAAAGTGGTGCATGCTAAAGAGGCCAAGAAAAACAATGATTTTGAGGTTGTTGTTTTGGCGTCGGTTGGCCATTTCCACCATTTGAGAAAAAAATACAAGCCCCAAATGGATGCCGGCAAAGCAAGAATATCCGGCAAGGCCGTAAATCCATGATAAAACAGCAAGGGACTCCACAGGTAGCCCCAAAAAGCTAGGCTTGCTCCTAAATCTCTTTCAAACAATTCTTTAAACAGCAAATACATGCCAAATGCGCCTAGAAGGTAGAGGACAAATGACCAGAGCCGATGTACCCAGAATTGCTCGCCAACCACTTGATAAACAAAAGCTACAACAATCTCATATGCAGGGAATTGACTCCCCGTCACACCGTCTTCCACCATCCGCCTATTATCCACTTTGGGTTTGAAGGGGTTCATCCCTTCTTCGTAAAAATTACGTGCCATGGATAGGGTATGCGCTTGCCTCCACACATGATTTCCTTCTGGTGGTCGATTGAGGAAGGGGGCGTGTACCAAGAAGGTAACGACGATCCCTACTAGAAAAAACCAGCGGGTATTTATGAATTTGGTGATAAAGGTGGATTGTTCTTGCATTGGAGGCAAAAGTAACGATTTCAAACAAAAGAAGGAAATGTTTGAGGAGGGGGAAGAGGTGTTGGAGGAAGGTTTTGGTATAAGATTATCTATAAAATATCTGGGCGTTTTCCTTCAAAAAAATTGAATAGTGCATTTTTACCAATAAACTTAATGGTTGCTGTCCTTCCAAGGAGGCGTAGCACGAAAAAACCAACACGATTGATAAATCCCGGTGCATAGCTAGGGCGTTTACCCAATTGGGCCATTGCCTGACGAACGACGTCTTCGGCTTTCATGATGTAACCCCACTTTTTTACCCGTTCTGTATTAAATACTTCTTGGGTAGTGGAGGACCAAACCATGCCTGGGATAACAGACAAGACATCAACATTGGCGGGTTTGAATTCATACCAAAGTCCTTCTCCTAGAACGACATCGTAGGCTTTCGTAGCTGCGTAATGGGTATAAAAGGGCGCTCCTGCCATAGCAGAACCTGATCCCATTAAGACAATCCCTCCTCGGCGTCGTTGTACCATTTTTTTCCCAAAATGATACGCCAAAACCAAGGGGCCACGACAATTGACGGCCAATTTTTTTAACTCATATTCTAAGTTGTTCTGGTAAAAACCTCCGATATCGGTTACGGCGGCATTATATACGACTAGCCCAATTTCTAAATCTTGGGTATACGGTGTTAGTTGCTCCAGTATATTTTCGGCTCCTAAGTCAAGGACTAGTGATTTTACTTGTACTTGGTATGCTTTGCTTAATTCTTCGACTGTTTGTGCCAAGCCTAGTTCATTATGATCTAGGACGAAGATATTAAGTCCTGCTTTTGCTAAGTACTCGGAATAGGCTCGGCCTATACCTAAGGCACCTCCAGCGATGATACCCCATGGACCGTATTTTTGAAGGAAGGTTTTTTTATTCATTTCGGTTTATTCTAGGAGAATATATGGGATACCCTTTATCTGCAAACATGAAGTGCAAAGCGCTGTTTTAGGGAGAGTTATTACTTGAATAATATCACCCGTTCAGGGTTTTGGCACTTATTTTTTTATTTTTCTATAATCCTTGCATCCCTTCCGGATTTCCATCCTTATCCAAAGTTGAGGAAAAAAGTGTTTAGCTTATGTTATTAAGTCTTGAGGTCACTCCTAAAGGCTCTTCTGCAAAATACGATGTAAGATTTAAGAAGTATAGTGTTTATTATTTGCTAGCAAATAATAATTTAAGGTGTGAGAGTTTCATACATCTTAGATCATAAATCGTATTTTTTCAATAATTTAGACTCAGTCTTTTCTGTGTTACCTCAATCCTTCTTTTTATAAAAAAGCTCCGAGCAATTCGATTTTTGAAAAAGTTGATTAGCTTGTGTTTGAATATCTTTTACGGTTATACGCTGGTAAAGATCAACTTCTTTATTGATGAGGCTAGCATCTCCTAGGCGTTCAAAAAAAGCGAGGTTCATGGCCTTGGTCAAGCAGCTGACTTCGGAATAGACCAAGGTACTTTCTACTTTATTTTTTAATTTCTGCAATTCCCTTTCCTCCATTCGTTCATTTTTCAAGAGCTCCAACTCTTTCCAAACAGCGTCACGCGCTTCTTCTAAGCTTATCCCTTTGGCCGGGTGGCCTTCAATAATAAGTAAGCCTGGATCGATACTACCCGTTACATAGGCATCAATGTCGTTGAAAATGTTGGCTTCTTTCTTGAGTCTTCGGTAAAGGCGGGAAGAAGAACCATTGCACAAAACATCCGAAAGCAAATCAACGGCATAATAATCAGGATCTAAGCGCTCCGGCATATGGAAGGCCATGTATAAAGCATCAAAAGGAACAGGATTCTTAGTAATATGCTTTCTCGCTTCTGTTTGTGGTGGCTCTGTTGGAATATTTTCTTCAAAAGTAGGGCCAGCGGGTATTTCCCCAAACCATTTTTCAGCTAATTGAATGACTTCCGCTGCTTTTACATTTCCTGCTACTACAAGAATGGCATTATTGGGTTTGTAATACCGTTGGAAAAAGGCTTGTACATCATCTAAAGAAGCTTGTTCAATATGCGCTATTTCCTTCCCAATAACGGGCCATTGATAAGGATGTACTTGGTAAGTCATGTTGTAAAGCTGATGCATTACATCACCGTATGGTTCATTGAGGCAAGTTTCTCGGTACTCTTCTGTAACGACTTTCCGCTGTGTTTCTAAAGCTTTTTTACTCACTTTGAGGTGAAACATCCGATCCGATTCCAACCAAAATGCCGTTTCCAGATTTTCCGCAGGAAGGATGTCGTAGTAGTTCGTGATATCACTATTGGTAAACGCATTGCAATCACCTCCAGCCCATTGCAAGGGTTCATCATAAACAGGTGCATTCTTAGACCCTCCAAACATTAAATGCTCGAAAAGGTGAGCAAATCCCGTTTGACTAGGTTTTTCATTGCGTGATCCCACTTTGTATAAGATGTTGACCACTGCCATTGGCGTGCTCGAATCCTCGTGTATAATTAGACAGAGGCCGTTATCCAAGATATGTCGCTTAAATTCGATCATGGAACAAAGTTACGAGATAATCATTAGGGTCTGAACGAAAAAGTCTTTTTTCCTTAGATTTGTACTCTTTTTCGCTGCTCATCAAGTCCTCACAAGGAGAAGAAAGGGCAAAGAGAGCCCCCAAGGGGAATAGCCTTATCTTGAGTAGTGTATTTAGGTGCAAGTTTAATTTTTTTTCCTAAAAACAACATTTCTACTATCGTTTCGTTGTTTTTAAGGCTTGTGAAGTTAAAAAATTCACATCTTTTTTTAATTTTGGGTTTCGATGAAAATGGGTCAGGCTAAAAAGAACAATTTTTCTCCCTTACGATTTCTATTGTTCCTATTTGAACCACGAATCATTCGGAATGGTTTTTGAAACTGAGACACTATCAAGCAAACACAATTATTCATTATCATGCAAGAAGACATAGATTTTTATTTCGATGAATCCAAAGAAACCATGGATGCCGCTATTAGCCGCCTAGGACGTGAATTAGTCAAAGTTCGTACTGGGAAAGCTTCTCCAAGCATCCTTGATGGTCTTATGGTAGATTACTACGGTTCTCCTACTCCTTTGAAGCAAGTAGCCAATGTGGGTACACTAGACGCTCGTACCTTGACTGTCCAGCCTTGGGAGAAAAAAATGCTTGAACCTGTAGAAAAGGCTATCTTTGCTGCTAATTTAGGCCTAACGCCTCAAAATGATGGTGTTATTATTCGTATTGTCATTCCTATGTTGACACAAGATAGGCGTAAATCCTTGGCAAAACAGGCCAAAAGCTTAGCAGAAGATGCTAAAGTCAGCATTCGAAATGCGCGTCAGGATTTGATGAAATTGATCAAACAGGCGGTAAAAGATGGGTATCCGGAGGATATGGGAAAACGTGCAGAAACGAAAGCTCAAGACTTGACGAACACCTACTCGAAAAAAGCGGAAGAAATGGCGACGGAGAAAGAGAAAGACATTATGACGATTTAAAAAAATATGGAGTAAGATTTTTTGTCAACAAGTACGTAGCTTGTTCCGAAAAGTAGGGACAAATTAAAAAATAAAATTTATGATGTATGAAACGCTCATTTTGTATGTTACGTCATAAATCGTATTTTTATGTTGAGCCACTAGCCGGTTCCTTTGATTTAGAAACGAATTGCTATTTGTTGAACTTCCTCCGAGTAACGAAATAAATCGTTATCAACAAAATCGCGCATGGTTTTTGTGGGTAAAACCAAAGGTAACCAACTAGCAGACTCCTCTTTATACTCCCTTTCCCTAACCCAAATAAGGACGTAGAAGCGACCCGCATCCTAACTCAGAACAGGAGATAAAGAGACTTTATTAGGAATACTTCCTAAATAAAGCAACAGAACCAAGAAATTGCCTCGGAGTTACACCGAAACCTTATAGTTGTAACCCAAAGCAAAATCTTGGTGGCAGTTTAGCCTCTTTTTGTTATCGATCTTGTATCGGGGTAGCTACCCAATTTCCTACCCCGAATACAAATTCTCTTTGTAACCCGATAAATTCTTCTAATTTATCGCAATAGTATGAGGCTTTTCATCTTTTTCAGCTTACCTTATTGCCTTCCAAAAACTTAATGCCGTTCTATTTGATTGCAAGATAGGATGGAAATAAGGTAACCTCAAAAACAGGATCGCGATTTTCTGGAAAAAAAATGACGCCCAAACCCACACATGCCTGCTACTAGGTATGTTTTTAGTGTTAATAATCAGGCTAAACAAGTTCTTTTTTCCAAGAAACAGGTTCGGCAAAAACTAAAAAAAATAAAATAAAAAAGTACCGTTTTTATTAAAAAATATGTCTTTTTTAATATATTTAAGACGTGTTTTTAACTAAAATTAATTGATTATGAGACAACGAATAGTTCTTGGATTCCTCATTGGACTTTTTCTAATAACTAGCAATTCAACTATATTTTCTGAACAACTTTTCGGAGGGGGATATGTCTTTGAGGTTCATTTAAAACAAGGCAATTCTATACTGACGTTTAATCTTCCCGATGTATATTTACAAGATGATGATTCTTTGGTCGTTCCTATTCAGCTAAAGATTATGAAAGGGAAAAATATTTTAACAACTATTCAAAGTCAAAATACTACCCTAATTTTACCTGTTCTAGATTGGCAAAAAGGAAATTACATATTTGAAGTAAGCATTGGCTCTTATTCAAATAGCCAGGAACTTAACTTATAATGTTAGTTATACACCCGTAAGAAGTATAATTTGTAACTTGTTCATCCTATGGTAGTTCTTCAATTTTTTCTTTTAGCCAAGCATACTCAACTATCTCATATTGAACAGCATTCAATTTTAAAAAAAGAGTTTCTTTGTTGTTGGTTCCTGAAAAAGAATCGGAAATCAAACTTAACAATTTCAAAAAATTAACATATTTTATGTGTATTTCTGGTCTGATTTTTTTCTTTCTTAAATATCGATTTATTGTTGATTGGAACTTCTGAAACTCATCATCAATTTCTACAAAAACATCTCTTTGGTATATTTCATAAGATAGTTTAAATATTAAAAGGTACTTTTTAAAATAATGCTCTGGTTTAGTTATTTTTATACCTTTAACAGTAGTTAATCCTTCCATGAATCGGCCCTCCCCAAATAACAATAGTCCAGATGATTGTTTTTCCAATCTATCTTTACTTGTCGGAGTCACGTCAATGAAATTAATGTACTTTTCTTTAAAATATTTTGCCCAGTTGTATTCCTTTAACAAACATGCCACTCGTATAACATTCATATAGGAAATTTCGTCTAACACCCCATTGTCTAATAGTAACTCCTTCTCATCGCCGAGTAAATACCATTCAAAATACTCAGTAAGATACTCCTCGGTAGACAATGTCATTACATATAACGCGTTAACATTGAACAAAAACAATTCCTTCTTTTCTGAAAAAATATTGGGGATACTGACGTAGAATTTGTTTTTCATCTCTAGGTAGGTTTTTTTATCTTTTTTTACATAAAATTTAATTGCCTTTGTTAGCATTGCTATAATAGCATAGTCATGACTATCAAAAGACTTAAGATGTTCGTTTATTTTAGCTAGTAAGGTAGGATCATTTTTACCTTGCCTGCAATCACATATCAACAATTCAATACAAATCTTCAAACGCTTAATCTGATAAAAGCGATCAAAATGCTCAAGAGCTTCCTCTAAGTCCTTCCGTTCCTTGGGATTCAGTTCTGATTCATAGAAATAGCGATCTTCCTTTTGTAGAGCTATAAGGAGGTGGCGGTTTGCTTCGGCTTTAAGTTCTGTTGTTTCTTCAAAACACTCGGAAAGGGCTAAAAAATCCTCTGTAATTCGAGCATCACGTAGACCGTTTAAGAGCATTTTTTCTTGAAAGCCTTCCTCTTTCTTAAGCTGATGTAGGGCTAAAAAATCTTTTAAGAGCCCTAGGTAAATGGACAAAAGCTTTTGCATTTTTTGGGTTTGATAGGTTTTATCAAGGCCAAAAATTTCGGCAAAAAGACTTCTTCGATGAATTTTCCCCTCGGTAATTTGCACAAAAAGCCCAGTCAAGAGTTTTTGTAAGTCTTCAAAATTTTCTGGATCGATGCGCAAGAAATTTTCAAAGGCTTTCCCCTTTTCTCCTAAGTTAACCAAATTTTGGGTGTACATCAAAACGAGTTTCTCTAAATCAGCCATAATGTTTGGTTTTCTATTTGATAATCAAATAGTTGTGTAAGTTGTCGGAAACGACAACTTACACTTTAGGCAATCTAAAAAGTTTTGAATGACAATAAGGTATTGCAAAGAAAATAAATAGTTATCAAAAAACAAAAGGAATAGGAAAATAATAACTTGGTTATTAAGACTTTCGATGCTTTGATACACGCAAAAATAAAAAGGACTTAGTGTAAGCTGCACTAAAAATGAAGGGCATCTATTCAAAGAATCAACAGCTATTGCTTACATTCGTATTTCTTATTTCAGCGGTAATGCCAAAAAGTTCATTTTCTCTACATTATTTGTGACAGGGTTTTTAACCTGAACAGCACATGGGTAGTTTTCATTTGTTTTTTGTTGAAAATTAAGGCGTAAGTAAGCTTTTTATTTGCGGTTAAAATTTTGTTTGGAACAAAAATACTAAAAGAGGAATTGTCTTTTTCTATACAAAAAAAAACGCATTGGCATAAAAAGTGCAATAAGAGAAGCCATAGACATTACCTTTACACGAATTATTAACCAAGTATTGATCATAAAAAAATCCCCTGATTCGTAGAGTAGATGTTATGATTAATACAGGACCAAAAAACTTGACCTATGACGAAAAGACTATTACACACGCTGACGATTTTATTGGTCGTTTTGATGAGTTCAGAGATTCAAGCACAGAATAATCGATTTGAATCTACGCCACGAGGCTATTGGACCTTAGGCATCAACGCTGGAGGCGCTTGGCAAAAAAGCGACATTTGCGCTACCCCAGGTTGGGGCGCTGGTCTTACCTTAGGCAAAAATATTTGGCATCGACCAGGTGGTCTCCTTGATTTTGACTTGAGAGGACGCTACTTACATACTCGAACTTTTGGACGTGATCATTTTGCTTCTTATGGCCTTGCAGGCAATACTGCTTTGAATGGCTCTAGGGGCGATGGTCCTAATTACTTATCGGGCACAAATAGCCCTGGTTTTGCTTACTTAAACCACGCTACGAAGATAAATGAGCTTTCTTTGGAAGGTGTTTTTACGGCCAATCGACTGCGAGAGCGTACAGGCGTTATCCTTTCTGCTTATGGTGGTATCGGCGTGGATTTACATACAACAAGCACCGATCAGCTTGACTTTACAGGGGCTATTTACGACTATGCTTCGATTGATTCTACGAATACGAAACGTAGCATAATTACTGATTTAGCATTTATGAGAGATGGTGAGTATGAAACCTTGGCGGATGCGTATGCAGATGGTGCGCAAGTGTCTATTATGCCGGCTGCGGGATTGGAATTGGGTTACCAAGTAACGCCTCATTTTTCTGTAGGTATTGGCCATAAGGTCACTTGGACCTTGGATGATATTTTGGATGGACAATCTTACAATAGTTATGACAATAGTCGTTCTTCTACGAATGATCGTTATCACTATACCAACTTGCATTTGAGATGGCAGATTTATGGGCATACCTCTAGGGAAGAAGATATGCATACCGTGGATAATACACCTTCTAATGGTGTAAAACCTGAGATTACGATCATGAGGCCACAGGATAATCCGTATACTTCTGATAAAAGAACGACGGGATTTATGGCCATCATTCAACATATCAAAGGAAAGAAGAATGTACGCTTTACCTTAAATGGACAACCGGCTAAATTTGATTTTTATGATGATAGCGGTAAGTTGGTTTCTGCATTGACCTTACAGCAAGGGACGAATGTCGTAGAAGTAACAGCATCAAATGTTTATGGTTCTGATGTGAAAGGAAAAACCATTATTTATCAACCTGCTGCAGGACCTTACAATCCTACGCCAGTCGTAACCGATCCTATTCCTTCGACGAACCCTTCGACACCAGTAACAAAAGCTCCTAAGGTGAATATTACTCGCCCTTCGGCTAGTACTTCTAACACGAGTGTATCGAATGCTCAGATAAAAGCGACGATTCGAAACGTATCAAGCCATGAGCAGATTACTTTTACTGTAAATGGCAATCAATTATCGAATTTCAACTTTAATGGTACTACTTTTT
>JAHDHB010000104.1 GCA_020631545.1 Saprospiraceae bacterium
TTGCCCCTCCTGCTCCAAAACTGATGTGAATGACAGGATTGGTTTGGCTGAAATCCCATTTTCCATCAATATACAAACCTTTAAAAAGTGCTTCGTTTCCTTCGAAAATTTCTTGTAAAGTACTCAAAAATAAGCTCTTGCCAAATCGGCGTGGACGGGAGAGGAAGTAGTATTCTCCTTGTGTGATAATCCTTAGGGCAATCTCCGTTTTATCCACATAAGCATAGTCATTTTCGATAATCTTACTGAGTGTTTGTATTCCGATAGGTAATTTTTTCATGTTGGTAGACTGATGCGCAAAAAAGGACTTGATTTTATGGTAGTAAAGATATGAAAAACGGCATTGATATACA
The DNA here is from genome assembly GCA_020631545.1 of Saprospiraceae bacterium. Taxonomy (GTDB): domain Bacteria; phylum Bacteroidota; class Bacteroidia; order Chitinophagales; family Saprospiraceae; genus JAHDHB01. The sequence goes on from JAHDHB010000104.1 coordinate 354, forward strand.
AGGGAATAACAAGACATGTGGAGGGGGCTCTAGGCCTTTGAGCGTCAACTGCTTCGTTTTTGGAGCATAAAATGAAATGTGGATTTATCGTTTTGGTGATTTTTAAACATACAGGATATACAGGAGGATGTAAACATAACGTGATATACTGGACGAAATAGACTTATAAGAATGGCTGCGACTTTTTTAGACACATAAGCCAAGCAATAAAAAAGCCTCGCTACAAAAATAGTAGCAAGGCCTTCTTATTAGTTAGGTGAAATAATCTTTAGGAGAGAATTATCATCGTTCGATGATGAACTTCTCTACTTGTTTAAAGTTCTCATTTTCGATGCGAAGGAAGTACATGCCACTAGCAAGATCCGTTAAACTCAAGGCTGCATTGGCAGTTCCTGTTTGTTGTTGAGCGACCACTCTTCCGTAAAGATCGATGATAGAAAGTTCGACTTCTCCCACTTCGTTGGTTAGAGTTACGTTCAGCACATCTTGTGCAGGATTCGGGAAGATGGTTGCATTACTTGTCGTAAATGCATTGTTCATTGAATGCTCATGACCTATAATAGCGCCATTCATAGCGGTAGAAGGCATACATCCTCCTTCGTTGATACGGATGTTTCGGAAGTAGGAGTTCCCGTTTGAAGCGCCACTATCATGATCTGCGACAAAGAAAAGTCGATCCGCTGTTCCTGTATAGAATTGGCCAACAGGAATAGAGAAAGATTGCCAATTGCCAACACTTGTGTATCTATAGTTGCTAATTCCCCAGTTTTGAGAACCGTAAAGTTTGAATGTCAAATTGCTAGAGATTGCATCATCACTATCAAAACCAATTCCATGAATTTCTCCTTGAGTAGTACTACCAAAATCGAATTCTAAGACCGTATTTGCCGTAATTGTATAGTTCAAACTGATGGATTTCCATGCATTGTTATAAATGACTAAGTAATCTGCCCCAAAATTTGAGACTCCATTATCTTGACCAGCACCGTAAGCATTAATCGTTTGAGAAGTAATGTCTATATCTGTACAACCACCGCCAGTAGGGCAAGCAGGACAAGAACCACCACAATCTACACCAGTTTCATTACCATTTTGAATGCCATCGGTACAAGTAGGCGCAGGTGTGCTATCCACACAGAAATTAGTCGTTTCTGAGTTTGTAAATTGACCTCCAGAAGCGTAGGTCGTTCCACCTCCTGATAGTGAATAGGAACCATTTCCATAACCACAGCAAATTCCATCACCATAAGCATCAAAAATATTAAAATCGTAGCATCCATTATCCAAACATAATGGAATACTAATCGTAGTACCATCGGCTTGGTTTCCATAAGTCCCTCCAGAGGCAACGGTACTACCGTTTGAAGTAATTGACCAGCTAGTTTCTTCTGGATAATTATCTAAGGTAATCGTAAGCGTTAGGTCATTGCTTGTACAGTTAGTAGGGCAAGCAGGACAAGAAGCACCACCACAATCAACACCTGTTTCGTCACCATTTTGTACGCCATCACTACAAGTAGGCGTAGTACCATCACAGCTAGCCGCTAAACAAGAAGCACCAGCAATTCGATTTCGGATAACAGCACCAGGTTGAGAACCAAAACCTAGATTGAAGTTAATGCCTGTGGTAAAGTGGCAATAACTCATGATCGTACCTCCTCCAGAAGGAGAGCCAGGGTTGGAGCAACTTCCTTCTGTAGATCCTGCGCAGCCGTCAATAGCGGTATTATTCCCATTCCAAACGCAGGCGTGTGTATGGCGGCTGCCAAACAAGTGACCCATTTCGTGTACAAATACGGAAACTGTCCAAGACCAAGTTGGCACATTGCTGTAAGAAGATTGGACACCACTGTAGCACATATTGGCATCAAGATTCGGATTACAAACAGCACTAAATCCCGCTGCGATACCTCCGCCTCCTGCATAACCGACAAGGTGACCAATATCTCCATTAAAGGAATTGCGATAATTTTGGAACTGAGAGAGTAAGGTTGATGTACTGCTACTTGTATAAGGACTGCTTGTTGTCCAAATATACAAGTCAGACAAATAAATGTTTATACTTTCATTGGCGTATAAGGTAGCAGATTGGTTGAAAAAGCCTGTAATATAGCTAGTTGTACCACTACCTTTGCCATCATAGAGGTCTTTATTGGCTTCTACATAGATTTTGACACAATCTCCAGCATCACGATTAGGCGATTCCTCCAAGTCTTCGGAAGTGTAAGGACGCTCATCATCAACTACACCACAAGAAATATCTGGAACGACGGACATTTGATTGTCATAATATAAAATGTGCTCATTTTTAGGGTTTGTTCCTTCTAGTTTTCCTAGAATCATATTTCCACTATCATCAGAAACAAAACCTGAGATTTCATTCTCAAAAATACTGATAGCTGCTAGAGAACTAGTATTTCCCTTGATGATACCACGATAATGGACGCCTAAATCAGGGTAAATAGGATCTTTTTGATCGCTCAGACGTACTCTGAATCCATCTGCAATAATGTTTGCTTTTACCAGTTGGATTTCTAAATCTTTCTTCTGAAACCTAGGCAGTACAAAGTTAAGTGCTTCAGGTTCTGCTTTTAACATTGCTCGAAGCTGAGTTTGATCCAGCGTGAGTAAGGTGGCATTGGTGACCACTTTCTGAATGTCAGATCGTTTACTAGCATCCGATACCTTACTTTGGAATAAGGACGTCGATTGAAAATCTGCTCCCATTTTCTGATAAGATTTTATCATTTGAGGAACAGGCTTAAGATTTCCTTGGGCAAATACGAATTGAACCATGAGAAACATCATGGAGAGGACAGTTAAAATTCTCATTTTGGCAGGTGTTTTTATTAGTTTAGTAAAAAGTTTTAATAAGAAGGATGTCTCGTTATATAAGAGAAACCATCTCTGTCCAGAACAATTTTGGGTAAAATAACTAAGAATTTAAATGGAATAAATAGTCATCTATTAAAGATGGCAAATGATGTGGGGTGTAAATTCGAGTCAAAAATAGTAAATAAATTGAATTTGATAACTAATTGGAAATAAAATTTCATAAAAATGGCAAGTTGACAAATTAAGAAACGATATTTTTGGTTTTTTGGAGTTTAAAAATGTTTTAGCAACTCGCTCATTTACACTGAGTAAAAAATCTACACTTGGCAAAAGAGTCTTAGTGTCGGTTTTTTGTAAAAATATTATACTTCTAAATAGTTTAAATGGTTTCTTTTATTTCTTGTAATTGCACTAAATAGAAAATGTGAAACTGGAGAGTAGCATGTATACGAAAAAACCTAAGTTTTCAAGGAGTGTTCATCCTGCGATTCTAATAGCTACCTGAAGCTCAAGAATAGAATACCTTTGTGGAGTGCAATTCAGATAGGGATAGCTTTTATTCGGGTATCTTTTCAAGGGATAACATCGAAAATTTTTAGACACTAAAATAAATCCCTTATCTTAGCCTTAACCACTTTAAGACTAGAAGCCAATTTTCATGATGAATAAAATTCTTTATCTTTTACTAACGCTGCTTATCCTTTGTTCTAGCTGCTACCCTCTAGCTACGGGCTCCGTAAAATGGCGGATAACTTGGAATAAAAAACTGCAAAAAGGGAAAAAACAATTTTTGAAACAACCGGTAAGTAAATCAAAGACAGACCAACCCAATATTGTTGTTTTACTAGTGGATGATCTCGGAAAATATGAGGTTTCTGCTTATGGCGCAGAGCATATCAGCACACCGAATATGGATCAACTTGGGAAAGAAGGAGTTGTCTTTGAAGAAGCTTACGTTACGGCACCTACCTGTGCGCCTTCTAGAGCAGGAATTATGACAGGAAGACTGCAAAATCGTTATGGTTTTGAGACACAAATCATGGAATTTTATCCCACAAACATGATAGAGTATTTGTCTGGAAAGTACATTACGAATACAGGAAATTTTGTCTTAAACAGTAAACCCGTATACCCTAGAGAATGGCAAATTCACAAGCAGGGGGTGCCTCCTACTGAAATTAATTTGGCGGAGATCTTGAAGCATTACGGTTATACCACAGGTATTACAGGGAAATGGCATTTAGGGGAATCGGATAAGCACATTCCTTCTAAGCGCGGCTTTGATTATCAATATGGCTTTAATGGCGCTTTCTCTTGGTATACGCCGGAAAAGCATTGGTCGGGTATCGTAAACTATGAGCATCAAACTTTTAGCGCACAGCACCAGTGGAAAGGAGGGCGCAATGGTGAAGGAGCTATCAAGGAAAACACCAAGGAAATTCGAGAGGAAAAGTACTTGACCTTTGCTATTAAAGACAAGGCGATTGAGTTTATTACTGAAAATAAAAACCATCCATTTTTCTTGTATTGTGCCTTTAGTGCTCCGCATATTCCCTTTCAAGCCCCTATTGATTATTACTGTCAATATGAGCATATTGAAGATGAAAATAAACGGGTTTACTATGCTATGATTTCTGCCCTAGATGATGCCATAGGAGAACTAAATCAATCCATTAAAGACCTAGGTTTAGAGGAAAATACCATTATTTATTTATTGAGTGATAATGGTGGCGCTACTTATACGAAAGCGACAGATAACGGCCCTTTGAAAGGCGGTAAGCTAACACAGTTTGAAGGGGGAATCAATGTACCGTTTATGATGAAATGGAAGGGCAAAATCCCTGCTGGTACTCGCTATGAGCAGCCTGTTTCTTCTACAGATATTTATGTGACCTCCGTTATCAATGCAGGTGGCGCTTTACCGACGGATCGGGAGTATGATGGCGTAGATTTGATTCCTTTTGTTAATGATTTAGAATTAAAAGGCCCTCATGAACAACTGTATTGGCGTGCGGATCATATCTGGGCAATGCGTGATGGGGATTATAAATTAATTCTCAGTACAAAAGATGGTTGGGCAGAGTTGTATAACTTGAAAGAGGATAAATCAGAAGCGTTTAATTTAAAAGAAAAAATGCCTGAGTTGTATGATAAGTTGTATGACATGCACCAGACTTGGCAATACGAAAATCTGCCTAAGAAATACATGTGGCCAAGGATTATGGATTACAAATTTATTATTGATGGCAAGAAGTATTTATTTCCTGCCTAGTAGTGCTTGCTCTGAAAAGTAGGAATTAATAAAAAAATACGATTTCTGATGTATGAAACGATTGTAGCGTAAATTGTTGTTGACTAGCAAATTGTGAATATCTTACGTCGCAAATTTTACATCGTATTTTGAAGAAGAGCCTTTTTGGAGGGTGCCTCAGGATTGGTTAAAAAAACATCTGAATACAATTAGACATGAAAAATGCTACGATTATATTTTTCTTATGTTGGGTCACTTCACTCGCTTTTGCACAAGAACGCCCTGACCTTCGGCTTAAGGCATATATAGGAACCAACCTAGTAAGTTATGTCCAAAAAGCAGATAGTTTAAGTGCTGAAATCTTAGCAGGAGGACAAGGAGGATTTGGCTTTAGAGTTTTGCAAAAACGCCTGATGGGGGAAGTCGGGTTTAATTTTCTTCGTTACGGCATTCGGTACGATGATGCCGCTGCTGGTGTACAAATAAATAGCTTCGAACTACCTGTAAATGTAGGCTATGCGAGTTATAAATCCCCTCTCATTAAGCATTTTTTATATGGAGGAATTACGACCAACATCATCCTAAAAGGGTTTATCGATTTTGATGATGAAACCATTCCTTCCGTCAAGTTCAAAGCCAAAGACATTGGCTTGTCCAATCCCACTTTCTTGCTTCGTTTAGGTTCCCAGTTAGATATTGCTTTCTTCAATATCGATTTCAATTACAGCCTCGGACTCAATAAAGCTTACCGCCAAAATGTAAGAACGCAAACCCATTTATTTGAATTAAATTTTGGGCTGATTTTTTAAAAAAACACCAGTCACCACCAACGTCATAGGAGTTCCCTGTCGGTAGCCACGGGCTTTAACCCGTGGCCTAGGAAACCATTTTAACCTCAGTGGCCTAGGAAACCTTAGCCGGCATAAATGCCATCAATTTCTGGTTTAAATTTTTGACGAACCACACGACGCTTCACCTTCATCGTTGGCGTAAGTTCCTCAGAAGAAACATCCCAAGGCTCAGGTAGTAGAACGAATTTTTTAATTTGTTCGATATGGCTAAATTCAGGATTGATAGATTTGACAATACGCTCAAATTCTGCTAATACCTTAGGGTTAGACAAGGTCTCAGGAGAAACACCCATCAACTCTGGATTACTTGCCTTGGGAACAAGAGAGCAGGTAACACCATTTTTATCACACCAATCCTTTAAAGCTTCCGCAGCAGGAACGATAAGTGCAGAAACGAATTTTTTGCCTTCGCCAACGACCATCAATTGGCCAATAAGAAAATCTTCAGCAAAACGCTTTTCGATAGGTTCTGGAGCCACATATTTCCCTCCAGAAGTTTTCAATAAAGCTTTTTTCCTTCCAGTGATTTTCAAGAAACGATTCCCGTCATTATCTTCGATGAATTTCCCAATATCCCCAGTGTGGAACCAACCATCTTCGTCGATAACCGCCGCTGTTTTCTCCGGCTGCTTGTAATAGCCTTGCATAATATTAGGACCTTTTGCCAAAATTTCTCCTTCACCAGGGCCATAGTCCCCAGCAGAAGGATCGATTTCAATGGTCACACTATCAATTACTTTTCCCACAGAACCAAGGAATGCACCGCCCTTTTCCATACGATTGACAGACAAGACAGGAGACGTTTCCGTAAGGCCATAACCTTCTCGAATAGCAATACCAGCGGCAGAAAATACCCGTGCCATTTTTGCAGGACAAGGAGCCGCGCCCGTCACGATACCCACAACATTACCACCTAACGCTTCACGCCATTTGCTAAAAATCAACTTATCTGCAATGGCGTTTTTTATATTTCGGACAAAACCGTAAGTCTTATCATATTCATAATCCTCTGTAAGCGATAACGCCCAGAAAAACAACTTTTTCTTAAAACCCGTCAATTCTAGACCTTTATTGTAGATCTTCTCGTACACTTTTTCTAGCAAACGAGGAACCGTAGTAAAGAAATGAGGTTTTACCGCTCTTAGTTCTCCTGTTTCTCCTCCTAGATTATTCGTTCCACAGTAATTAATAGTAACACTAGACAGCATATAACAATAGGAAACGGTACGCTCAAATATATGGCATAAAGGAAGGAAACTTAAGGCCTTGTGTCCATGTACAATGGGCAAATGAGGCAAAACATCCTTAATGTTACTCAAAATATTATTATGGGTAAGCATTACACCCTTCGGATTACCCGTCGTACCAGAAGTATAGATAATAGTTGCCAAATCATCCGAGGCCACCTTAGCCTTGATGGCTTCGATTGGACTCATATCACCATCTTTCATCAAATCACGATAGTAGTTAGCACCATCTTGCTTATCGAAAGTAAACACCTTTTTTAGAGAATTTGCATTAGAAGCATTTACTTTTTCTAGTAAATCCCCTTTTCCATCAAGACTAACGAAGCAGTATTTTACTTCCGCTTCATTGAAAATATACTCATATTCCCTAGGGCTAATCGTCGGATAAACAGGTACCGAAACCCCTCCAACCTGCTGTACCGCCATATCCACGATGTTCCATTCAGGACGGTTGACATAAGAAATGATGGCTATTTTATCCCCTTTCTCAACACCTAATTCTAAAAGACCAAGGCTCAACTGATTAATGTCTGCCAAAAGCTCATCTGTACTCCAAAATTTCCAATTTCCACTAGGCTCACGATGACCAATGGATTCTTTAAGTGGATAAGTCTTCTTTTGGTAATGAGGGGCTTCAAACAGCCGAGTAAGATCCATCATTTCTCTTATAGTTTTAAGCAACTGCTCATACGTGCAATTGTTGCAGTGAGTTACAAATAATTGTTTTTCGATAGTTCTATCAAAATCAGTTGCAAGATACGAAGAAATGGAGTTTTTTAAGCACGTTCCTTTACTTTTGTCAATTTTTTGTCACCCCGTTGTGAAAAGGCAAAGAACAAACGATTCGATGATTTGGGATAGGATTTTATAGATCCAATCGTTTTTTGAAAAAAATACATAGAAAATAGTCGTAAGAAACAAGAGAGGAGGAGGCTGAAAATCGAAGTGTCAAAAAATGACTAGGAGTCAACATAACGCTGAGAAAAACAGCGCTTTCAGGTAAAGCATTACAGCAGGAATTGACTATCAAGAACAAAAGGATCAACATTTATCTCTCGTCCATCTTTAGTTAGGATAAGGATGTTTTGAAAACGCAATGTAAACCCTGATTTACAGAAAAAATCAATCATAAAACGATCCTCCGTAACGATTCTAGAAAAATAATAATCATCACCGACCACGGTAAGTTTATAACTTACAAATTTTTCGACATTCTTATTGATATGTGGATTAGGGTATAAATCTTTTAAACGCTTATAAACAGGAAATTTTGATCGTTCCAATCCGCCTAGGGAATGAAATTTTCTCAACGTGGATTCCTCCCCCAATTTATTCTCCACCCGAATATTATAGTAGCTTATCCAACTATCGCCGCTGTCCGTAGCATACCAAGTATTTCTAATTGCTTGAGGGATAACCTCTCCCTCCACTCGTTGAATAATAGGATCGCGCCCCTTGGTTTGGATAGCGATATCAAAGCCTAATACTTTTAACGGTGTTATCTCAAGAGAATCAGGATAGAAATTCTTGATAGAGAACTCATGTAACGGCTTGGTTGATGGTTTCTTGATATGGAAAGTTCCTTGTATTTGGCCTAGTAAAAAATAGGGAATCAATAAGCAGTAGAGAACAATGGAAAATGGTTTCATTCGTTTTTTTAGTAGAACGCAAAAATTGAAAAAAGGAACAGAAAATCTTTCGGAGTAAATTCAGGTATTAATTAAGAATTGTCTTTTGTAGTTTAACGCAAGTAGGTTTTCTTGCTTTTTTTTCGCGTATAGATGCTTGGCAGAAGTCGTGAAATACTTATGATTACTAAGGAAATCAATATTTAATTGTAGCCATTCTAATTCAGTGAAAACTTTCCCATCTACCGATGCCCATTCAGCACGCAGCTTGTTTGAAATTGTAGCAAAATCGACGCTTCCTAAATGACTGGCATCGGCATCGCGTATAATTTTTTCCCCTAGAGTTTGAGGCGTTGTGCCTAAATTTGTTGCGAGAATTAACAATTGAATAATGTGAATTCGTCCTTGAGGAAACCCTCGATTTTGTAGAAAATTTTCAGCTTCTTTGGCACTCCTTTTTTCGTGCCCCTCAGCACCTTCCGCATAGCCTAAATCGTGGAACCATGCCGCTACTTCCAATTCCTCTAGTTTCTTGTTCTCCAAGTTGTAATATTGTCCAATTTTGAGAACAGATGCGACCACTCCTTCCGTGTGTGCTAGGCAATGATAGGTGTATTCTTTAGGCATTCTTTTGGCAAATTCCTGCTTTACAAAAATGCTAACTTGTTGAATGATTTTTGTAGATTTCATTAGGAGCTATTCTGAAAAAATATAACAACCTGATTTCGAACGTTAAGCGCTTTGTTATTTCTTGGGCAGCTAATCCCGCTATCCGTTTGTATACGGCACTGTCTCAGGCGGTTCAGCATAAGGGTGTGGCCGTCTTCCTAAACGTCAGCCATCCACACCCTTTGCTTCACACCCCTTCATCAGCACCCTATACCACTGCTATCGGGGCTGCATCTCCTTGATAAATAGATAGTAGTATTAGGGAATAGGTGGGTAGAAACCAGCTATTCTTCCTAGTAAAAATTAATCGAATTCAAGTTAACCGGTTCAGTGAAACCAGTACCATAGCACGCAAGAGAAGGCGGTAGTCTTCGAGATGCTATAGCAATAGGTTTCAACCCCTTGGTTCGTTAACATATTTTACAAAGTTCTGCCAAAATTTGGCAAGCAACTAAGGTTAGACATTTGATCATCCCATCAAAACACCTTTCTTCAATTCAATTCGTTCCTTACTTCTTCCTTCAATAGAACAAGGCTCTCCAAAAACAAATAAATCAATACATCCCTCAGAGAGATTTTCAATCACCACATCAGATTTATTCACCTCTACATTCAGCAAGTTTTCTCGGAAATTCACTTTAAAGCTCAGTCCTTCCCACTCATCCGGAATGAATGGATTGAAATGTACCTGACCATCGCGCACACGCATTCCTCCAAATCCTTTGACAACAGACATCCAAGTACCGCCCATACTTGTAATATGGCAGCCATCTTTCGTGTCATTATTATAATCATCCAAATCCAAACGAGCTGTACGTAAGTACATTTCATAAGCCTTTTCCTTGTACCCCAACTTAGCCGCTAGAATAGAATGAACACAAGGAGAAAGTGAAGACTCATGCACCGTCATCGGCTCATAGAAATCAAAGTTTCGCTTTAGCGTTTCCATATCAAATTGGTCTTCAAGGAAATAAAACCCTTGTAAAACATCCGCTTGCTTGATGTAGCAAGAACGAAGAATACGATCCCAAGACCAATTTTGATGAATCGGGTAGGCATCACCTAATTCCGCAGCAGGTTTTAATTCCTTGTCTAAAAAACCATCTTGCTGCAAGAACACCTGTCGTTCCTCATCTTTTGGGAAGTACATATTTTCGATAATGTCCTTCCATTTGCTTGTTTCTGTTGGCTCGTCGAATTTCGTTTTTGCTTGGATTTCTGCCCATCTTTTCGGCGCATTCTCCTTCACATAAGCCAAAGCCTCCATTGCATAATTCATACACCAACAAGCCATAGTATTCGTGTACCAGTTATTATTGACGTTGTTCTCGTACTCATTAGGGCCCGTCACGCCAAGCATTACATACTGCTGCTTCGCATTCGAGAAATTGACACGCTGCGCCCAAAAACGAGCGATTCCCATCAAGACCTCCAAACCATATTCCGACAAGTAAGCCGCATCATCGGTATATCGGATATAATCATAGATTGCAAAAGCAATGGCCCCATTTCGGTGTATTTCTTCAAAGGTGATTTCCCATTCATTATGGCATTCCTCCCCATTCATCGTCACCATCGGATACAAGGCCGCGCCATTAGTAAAACCCAGTTTTTCAGCATTTTCAATTGCTTTTTGCAAATGCTTGTAGCGATAAACAAGTAGATTTCTAGCCACCGATTGATCCGCTGTACTCAAGTAAAACGGTAAGCAATAAGCCTCAGTATCCCAGTACGTACTCCCCCCATATTTCTCTCCGGTGAAGCCTTTGGGCCCAATATTCAAACGGGCATCTTCTCCCGAATAAGTTTGATGCATTTGGAAGATGTTGAAGCGAATTCCTTGTTGTGCCGCCGTATCTCCCTTGATTTTGATATCCGAATTGACCCATTTTTGCGCCCAAGCTTCTTTCTGCTCTTTCAACAACTGCTCAAAACCTTTAGCTACTGCTTTATTCAATTGCTCCTTCCCACTTTCCATCAAGGAAATCTTTGGATAATTTTCAGAAGAAACGACTGAAGCATACTTGTTTACAGTAAGGGTAGTACCTACTCGACAGTCGATTATACTTTCTGTGCCCACATATTTTGTTCGTTGAATCGGTGTATTTTCAACTTCAGTTGTTTTCCCATTTACAGCAATCGTAAAAGCCATGCTCGTGCAAACATGGAAATCCAATTTTTTCGTTTTTGCCGTCAGGGACGCTGTATCACCGCAATGTTCTTGTCCTACTTCTTCCCAGAATTTTTCATCATAATTCGAATCCTCATTCACGATATCTGCATCGATGTAAGGCGTTATTTTCAATTGAACATCCTTGTTCAATGCTTTGATCGTATAGGCAATAGCTCCTACCTCATCATCTACGATACTACAGAAACGAGAACTTTTGACAGCGATTTTCATCCCATCCTTTTCTACTTGAAAACTACGCTGCAAAACCCCCGATTTCATGTCCAAAACACGCTTGAAATCAGTAACTTTCCAAGTATTCAAGTCCAAGGGTACACCATTCACTTCTACATCAATCCCAATCCAACTTGGTGCATTGATTACTTTTGCAAAATATTCAGGATAACCATTTTTCCACCAACCCACACGAGTTTTGTCTGGGTAGTAGACGCCTGCTACATAGGAACCTTGCAAGGTATCCCCAGAGTATTGTTCTTCAAAATTAGCGCGTTGGCCCATTCGGCCATTTCCTAAGCTGAACAAACTTTCCGAAATTCGGTTGTTTTCTTGTTGAAATCCGTTCTCAATGATTTTCCAGTCGTCGTGTTGGATATAGTGTTTCATTATGAATAATTTTTTTAGACAAAAGACTAACTAAAATGCTAAGACTTCTTCATCTTCAATGTTAGGTATACTCCGAAAGGTAAGTATTAATGAAAAAATACGATTTATGATGTAAAATTTATGAAAATGTCATTGCGTAAATTTTACATCGTATTTTGAAGAAGAGCCTTTTCGGAGTGGCCTTAATTTTCCAGCCTCAATTTTCTCAATGCTTCTAAAGACATTTCTTCAAAAGATTGAATAACATGATGCGCATGGCTCAAAGCCTCTTGCTCTCCGACCCCAATGGCCAGCATATTCGCATTGAGCGCAGCTTGAACCCCCTTTGGGGCATCCTCAAAAACCACACAGTTTTCTGGCGCTACATTTAAACGCTCTGCACCAAGTAGAAAAACCTGAGGATCAGGCTTCCCCCTAGTCGTATGGCGGCCATCAACGATAGCATCAAAGTAAGCTGTTAGCTCTAATTTATCAAGAATGGTTGCTGCATTTTTACTAGCAGAACCCAAGGAAATCGCAATATTCGCTGATCGAAGTTCTTGCAAAAAATCAACGACAAAAGGAAGCGTATCGCTCTTAGGCATAGAACGAACATATTCCAAATTCATTCTTTTGCGTTGCTTGCTTGAGTTTTTCCTCCTGACTCCTCTCCACTCCAGCCCATTTCAAGATCAAATCCAAGCTATCCATACGGCTCACCCCTTTTAGCTGCTCATTCTCCTCCTCGCTAAAATCAAAGCCAACGCTATTCGCAAGTCTTCGCCAAGCCAAGAAGTGATATTTTGCAGTGTCTACAATCACGCCATCTAAGTCAAAAATACAAGCTTTTATCTCCTTCATTGATTCTAAGTATTAATTGAGCGTATCCAAGAATTTATCCACGCCATGACCTATTATTTCCCTAAAAATAGGTAAAAAAAATAACTTCGCGTACTTTATACACTAAGATAGTGTTTTTTTCTTAAAAAATGACAAAAAAACGGCGAAACTAAAAGTGGCTAAATCCATAAATGTAGGAAAACGAAAATAGGCTATTCTCCTCAAAATCCGTATCTTTGACCTATGAAAAATCTTCCACTTGGCATACAAAGCTTTCGAGAACTGAGAGAAACTAATCAACTCTATGTTGATAAAACGGAGCTTATTTACAGATTGGTTAGTTCTGGAAAGTATTATTTCCTTTCTCGCCCACGCCGATTTGGAAAGTCTCTATTGGTATCAACCATTAAGCATTTATTCAAGGGAGATAGGGAGTTGTTCAAGGGTTTGTGGATTGAAAATCAATGGAATTGGGAAGAGAACAATCCCGTGTTACATTTGTCACTTAGTAGTATAGGGCACTCTTCTATTGGTTTAGCAGAAGCACTAGAAGCCGAATTGGACAAATTGGGAAAAGAAAATCAGATTATTTTTGAAGAAACGGGCATTCCAAGAAAGTTTAAGGAATTGCTTGAAAAGTTATCTTCCGAAGGTAAAGTCGTACTACTAATCGATGAATATGACAAACCGATCATTGATTATTTAGGAAAAGAAGAAAAGCAAGCGTATAAAAATCAAGCAATCCTAAAATCGCTCTATTCGGTACTCAAGGATAGCGGTGAACATTTACGTTTGCTGTTGATCACAGGCGTTTCAAAGTTTAGCAAAGTAGGCGTATTTTCCGATTTAAATAA
>JAHDHB010000105.1:0-6271 GCA_020631545.1 Saprospiraceae bacterium
TGCCAAAAGCATGTGTTTGCCCGAAGTTCGCTTGAATAGCTTGTGGATCAGTGTATTCTATAAGGCCATTTCCATTACCATCACTGTGTTTGTCGTTAATGCCGTTCGTGCTACTACTCCAATCTAAGCAGGGTTGACCTTCCCAATTTAGGCTCGCATTGGCGCGGGTAGCTCCTGTGTTGCCGAAAGCAGAACCGTATTGAAATAAATCGCGCAAATTAACCGTACCATCATAGTTGAAATCTCCTGGCCAAACACAATCGTCGCTGATGGTTACTGTAGTAGCTGCGGAGGCCACATTGCCACAAAAATCGGTAGTAGCGATGGTATAAATACCTGAACCATTTGCTTGTAGAATACTATAGGGAATCGTTTGTGCAGTACTCACCAAATCATCATTAAACTCCCAGAGATAAATAGCCATATTGGGTACACCGCAATCCAACTCGCCACTCCCACAAAAAACTTGCGAAGTGGGAAGATTGATATCTAGGGCATTGGGTGCTACAGTAAATAGCTCGCTATAAGTGTCTGAGCAAGAAGCCCCATCACTAGCAATAAGGCTGACCGTATAATCACCGCCATTCGGAAAAGAGTAGGTCAAATCGGTGTCCGTGCTTACGGTAGCACCATTCACCTGCCATTCATAAGTACTTGCGTCTGTGGATGTATTGGAAAAGGTAAGCGGAACTAAGGCACAATCTTGGGTAGGTGCTGTGAAAGATGCAACAGCGATACAAGGCACTAGATTATTGTTAAACAAAGTATTGTAGGCATTTAACCGTCCATCACTCAGGATTAAACCCGTTAAATTTCCAATAACATCGACTTTAGATAATAAGCTGTCCTTTAATTCGATATGACTCATGGTAGGAAATTCTTCCTTCATCAAAGCTAAAGTGCCAACGACTTGTGGTGTGGCCATGGATGTCCCACTTTTAGTACCATAGCTGTTGTTCGGTTCAGTACTGTAGATAGCTTCTCCTGGAGCGGCAATATCAACGGTCGTAGGACCATAATTAGAGAAATAGGCTAGGCCGTCATTATGATTAGTAGCTGCTACCGCAATGATATTATCCAAATCATAGGTAGCTGGGTAAACTGGATTTATATCGTTGTTATTGAAGTAATTATTCCCTGCTGCGGCTACAAATAATTGTC
Organism: Saprospiraceae bacterium; assembly: GCA_020631545.1. GTDB lineage: Bacteria > Bacteroidota > Bacteroidia > Chitinophagales > Saprospiraceae > JAHDHB01. Next base: position 1,162 of record JAHDHB010000105.1, read on the forward strand.
CTTGTGCATCTGCGGCTTGAATCGCGGCATAGAGTGTAGCCGCAAAACCTCCACCACTCCAACTGTTGTTGGTCATATCTGCGCCCATTACTATAGCATAATTGACTGCATCAATAGCATCCGAGATAGTTCCAGAACCACTATCGGCTAAAAACTTCAAGCCCATGAGTTGGACAGCCCAAGTCACGCCTACTACGCCGATGTTGTTATTGCATGATGCTCCGATAGTTCCTGCGCAATGCGTACCGTGGCTGTGGCCGTCCATTGGATTATTGTCATCATTCACAAAATCCCAACCTACGAAATCATCTACGTAACCATTTCCGTCATCGTCAATACCATTTTCATCATCAGGATCGAAGACCCAAGTCGTTCCATCCCATTCTATCACAACACCATCACCGTCAAGGTCTTCCCCTAGGTTTTGCCAAATATTATTGACGAGATCGGGATGTTTCCAATCAATACCGGTATCAAGGACACCTACCACCACATTGGGACTACGATAACGAATATCCCAAGCTTCTAGCGCATCAATATCGGCATCTACTAGGCCACCTGTTTGCCCAGTGTTGTTTAGCCCCCAGAGTTGGGGAAAGTCAGGATCGTTTGGGGTTGTCGTTCCAATATTTACATAATAATCTGGCTCTGCGTAGGCTATGTCAGTTCTCATATTAAGATAAGGTAACAATTCGTCTAGGGAATCGTATGTTGTTTTTCCTAAGGTTACAGGGAAGTTCAATGTCCAGAGTTCAGTAGCTATGGAGGAAAATTGCTTAGTCGTTTTGACTTTTAACTGGGCTTTGAAGCTTTCTTTTTCGATAGTTTTTGTTTGTTGTTCGAATTTTATCAACAAGCGATCATTCGGATAATCAATGTTTTGTGCTTGCAAAAAATGAGCGCAAAAAATAAAATGCCCTAGTAATAATGCAATAATTGAAGTAGTTGTCTTTTTCATTTTAGTGAATTACGAATGATGAATTATGAATTACGAGTAGACCGTTTTGGATAATTAAATATTGTAGCCTGTTTTTCTGTAACCCATGAATTAATTCAGGGGCTACAGAAAACAGATTAAATGTATGAACTCTCACTTTGTAAATGTAACCATTCAATAGACAAGTAGAAAAGAAAAAAATTAGTCAATTCTCATTACAATAATTATAATTTATTTTGAGAATCTTTCGATTTGAAATTAATTTCAGGTAACTATTACTATTTTTAGAAAAATTCTTCTTGAATTATCAAATCATGAAAAATACACAACTATTACAATTTCTAGAAAAACTATCTTCTCGTGAACTAAAAAAGCTGGAAGAAATGCTGCATTCACCTTATTTCAATAAAAATGAACGCTGTATTGCCTTGTTTCAGTTGATTAAAAGAGAAATCCTAGAAAGCGGTAAGGATTTAGATGTCACAGAAGTCTTTAAAATAGTATTTCCAGAGCAAACGAAGATGAATGCCTCGCTAAGTGTCTTGATGAGCAAGTTGTTAAATTTAGCACAGGAAGTATTGGTTTTGGAACAATTACGCTTGCGTCCGCATACGCGAAATTATTTGTTACTCAAAAGCTTAGGCGAGAAAGGGGATGGAGAAAACATCCAAAAATTAGGCAAAAAAAGCTTGAAAAAAATCCAAAGTCAACAAAAATGGACAAAAGAAGACTACCAGAATAACTACCTCATTACAAACCTATTGTATGACTTAGAAATTACGGCGCAGCACAATAGGAAACATTACCCAGAAAAGGTCGTGGAAGCATTAGACGCCTTCTACCTCAGTCATCGCCTCCCTTTGACTTATGAGATGATGAACATCAAGCAAATGCTGAGGGTCAATGACCATAATTTGCTACTTGAAAAGGTTTTAGGCATTAGCGAAAGCATTTCACTGGAAAACACCTATTTGATTCAACTTTACCGCCTTGCCGTCCTCCTTATAAGAGAACCAGAAAAAGTGGCCAATTTCGAGCAATTATTGGCTGATTTAGAAGATTTTGGGACTTACATTCCTAGAGAAGAAATGCACACGCTTTACGCTACGGCCTTAAACTTCTGTATCCAGCAAATCATCAAGGGGAAAAAGGAATTCTACCAACGTATGTTTGACATCTTTAAGATGATGATTGCCAAGCGAGTACTTTATATTACCAAGTACATTCCTCCAGGGCAAATTAAGAATGTTGTCACCCTTGGCTGCCAATTGGGTAAATTGGATTGGACGAAGGATTTTCTAGAAGAATATAGTCATCATTTAGACCCAAAACTAAGAAATTCAACCTATTACTACTATCACGCAACCATTGCGTTTTACCAGAAGGATTTTGAAAAAGCGAAAGAGTTTCTAGTAAAAATGGAAAGTATGGATGTGTTTTTCGAAGTAGGTCGCCGATTTGTTTTGCTTAAAATTTACTATGAATTGAAAGAAGAAGTAGCTCTTTTTCAGCTAATGGATTCGTTTAATGCTTTCATTCGCAGCAATAAAGCACTTTCTGCCCCTATGAAAACGTCTTACTTGAATTTTTGCAAAATGCTGAAGTGGTTGGTGAAAAATCAAAATAAGAAGCGAGCTAACCAATTGGAAAAATTAAATACTTATCAACCGATTAGCGATAAGCGTTGGTTGATGAATAAATTGAGCTTAGAGGATTATTCCTAAAGAAGGCTACTCATTTCGAACCTATCCTACAAAAAATATTTCAACAACATTAAAAACCTAAATTTCGGCTATAACACCTATGAACACTAGATTTCCTAAAAAAAAGAAGTCAAATAAAACAAATACAAAATAAAAAACCGCAAAAATCTTTATGGAAAATAGGCTCATTTTGACTCTTACTAATAGAGGGTGTAATGTTTTTACGCTTTATTTACGTCATTCAAATTTAATTGAGCTTATGAAAATGGACAAATCAGGTAAGAAGGAACAGGATTCACAACCTGTACACGAGGGCAACAAGTACGACAAGATTTTGCATGAAATTGCTGACAAGGCCATTGTGCCTATTGTAACAGATGATCTGAAAATCAAAGTGCATAAAATTTCTCGTCATGTGGCAAAAATGCAAGCAACGATTGAGCGAGAGGTTGACGCCTTTTACTGGATTGAGAAGGAAAACGGTAGTGATGTTATTTTGCACCTTGAATATCAAAGCTATGATGATCACAAAATGGTTTTACGTGTTAATCTTTATGTGGCACTGATCCGATACCATTATCCAGAAGTAAACATAGAAAGTGTCGTCGTATTTATTGGGGATGGTAAACCCACTATGCGCACTCAACTCTTTCCTCATGAGATTTTTACAGGCTTCAAAATGATCATAGCTAACGAGATTGACCATAAAAAATTGCTAAGGTCAGAGGAACCCTACCAAGTCATCACAGCCATTTTAGCTGATTTCGACAAAAAAAATGCGAAAGCTATCATCCACAAAATCATTGCTCGCCTTCGAAAACTCTGCAAAACGGAAAAAGATTTAGTAAAATGCTGTAAGCAATTGCTTATCTTATCAATTATCCGTAAATTAGATGGATTAACGAAGAAAATCCTAGAAAATATGCCTGTACATATTAACATTGCTGAGTCAGAAGTCTTCAACGATGCCTTTGAACCTGAAAGAATGGCCTTGCAACTTAAAATTGAACAGGAGAAGAAGAGAGTCGAACAGGAAAAGAAGAGAGTCGAACAAGAGAAGAAAAGAGTGGAACAGGAAAAGAGAAGAGTAGTACAAGAAAGGAAAAGAGTGGAACAGGAAAAGAAAAGAGCCAAAAGGGAGAAGAATAGAGCTGAACAAGCTTTACTAGAAAAACAGCATACACAAAGGGTTGGTATTATCAATCTTTTACAATACAGCAGTCTTAGTACGTTTGAAATTGCAAATTCTTTCAATGTAAAGGAAGAATTCGTCTTAAAAATAAAGGCTGAACTCCATCCTTAGAGGCTGTTAAAAACTCTTCAGACCATAAATCATTTTGCTTATACCTGTTAGGTTTTGGATACCTGACAGGTATAAGCAAGGTAAAACTAAGCTATCCATTTTATTTGCCTCCCCCGTAGAATTCCTCAAAGGCACACACACCTACTCCAGCCATATCTTATCTATAATTAATTTAAAATCTTCTGCTTTTTCATTAGCTATCAAAATGGCGATTTCTTCCATTTCTTCGCTAGGGAAGTTAGGCATATCCAAGGACATTCCACGAAAAGTTGGGGAGAGCGATTTCAAGGGAATTTCAATAATTTCCCATTCACTTCCAGTTTGAAAATTCAGGACATAAGAATAGCGGTCATATTTACTTTCCTTTACTCGAAATTGATACCGCTTATTATCTCCTTTTAGTCGTATCAGCACACTCTTAAATCCTGCTACACGCAAAGACTCGAACCGATAGCGCACAGAAGAGAAACCTCCATAGTTTTCTAAAGACACATAACCCTCAAACACGCCGTCACCTTCTTCATTGATGTAAAAATTACCTGCTGAACGCCCTCCCATCACGACATCATCAACGATAAACCAATTCGATAAATCGCTGCTTCTATTGAAATCGACTAGGGGACTTGTCGTCATCAAAAATACGATTCCTAGTATAAAATGTAAATAGTTCATGTTGGTAGAACAAATAGAAAGGGCTTTGGTTTATGGTTTTTGGGTATTGTTTCTTTAGATCTGACAGGTTACCAAAAACTGTCTGGTCTAAAGAAACAATACCCAAAAACTGACGCCTACAGTCAAACACCACCTAGCCCCATAAATCCCTCCTTCCCTATTCCCCTCTCAAGGCATCAGTTACAAAAAAACGAAGGCAAAACCCCGTAAATACACCCAATTCTTGAATTGGGTATTTACACGCTTATCTACGTAGGGAAAAAATTGGACATTTGTATCAACAGGATAAGAGAAGAACAACGCACACTTTACCTAGGCTAGTACAAAGCACAACACACACTTTACACATACCTTCTAATGGTAGAAAATGAAAAGAACGACACAACTTGAAAATAGAGCCCGATACTATACTTTTTCAAGTCCCTTATAACCTGTTTTGTCCTTTTGTTCTATTTGAAAACCAATTTTTTAAATTAAAACCATGTACTCAATGAG
>JAHDHB010000105.1:6281-14094 GCA_020631545.1 Saprospiraceae bacterium
TACACATACCTTCTAATGGTAGAAAAAGAACGACACCACTTGAAAAAAGAGCACTAGATTTTTTCAAGTCCCTTATAATTTGTCCTTTTGTTCTATTTGAAAAACCAATTTTTTAAATTAAAACCAAGTACTCGATGAGACTACCAAAACTCTATTTTTTAACCTTGTTCCTTGCATTCTATTGGAATTATGCTACGGCTCAGGATTGCATTATCTCGGATGATGAAATTTATACCGTAGAAGGACAAGGAGCAAACATTGATGTTTTAGCAAACGATGCCCCAAGCTGTAGTATAGGTGCTACGGTTATCATTACTTCACAACCTGATAATGGTGTGGCTACAGTGAATCCAGACAATACCATCACTTTCACACCGAATGAAAATGAAGCAGGATGTTCGGAATTTATTTACTCCGCAACAACGAATCCGCTACCAACCTCCGCAAATAATGATGCGGTAACGACGGGACTTGACCAAGCAGTTATTATCGACATTTTGAATAATGATAATGATCCTCAAGGCGATCCTTTAACGCCTAGCATCATTACCCAACCTAGTAACGGCTCCTTAGTTTTAAATCCTGATGGAACAGCTACTTATACGCCTAATGTTGGATTTTCTGGAGTAGACCAGTTTACCTATGAGGTGAATGATGGCAACGGTAATACGGATCAAGCCACGGTCAGTGTTAATGTGCGTTTTTCCGAACCTGGTACCGTCCATTATCTACCCATTAAGTACTACGGTTCTACGCATGCAAACTTCTTGACCAAACTTTGGATCAATACGGAAAATCCTACAGGAGCATCAGGTACCATCACGACGGTATCTGGCCAAAGTATTCCTTTTACCGTAGGACCAAATAACACCTTCATTTACAACTTACCTAACAATAACACGCTAGGTATCACATTATTTACGAATTCTATACGCAACGAAGGTATTGTCGTAGAAGCAGATGTTCCAGTAAACGTTCAACTCGTACAAGAAGCCAGCAATGGTCAGTCTTTCCTCAACTCCAAGAGCGAAGTGGCTCTAGGTACGGTATTTTATGCTGGCCAACAATCTAGTATTGCAGGGTTCCGTTATGAAACGAATGGCCGAAGCCTCATTTCTGTAATGGCTACCCAAGATAATACAAATATTACCATCACACGTCCTCCTGGAACCATCTGGAATTGGGATGGTCATTCTTCTGGAACCATTAGCATTACACTCAATAAAGGACAAAGCTACATCGCAAGCAATCGCATCAAGAATCAAAACATTACCGGTTCAAAAATCGTAGCGGACAAACCTATCGCCGCAAGTAGTGGTAATTTTGGTATTGCTTATTCCAATGGAGGTGGTGCTATAGACAATGGCTGGGATATGCTCGTCCCTATAGAACGCATTGGTACAGAATATATTGTAATCGCTACGGTAGCCAGCCCAGATGAAGCCTATATTGTAGCTACGGAGGACAATACACAAGTAAGGATCAACGGTACTTTGGTAGCGACATTACAGGAAGGTCAATTTTATCGACGTGTCATGACAGGCGTTGCGGCAGGTACTGTATTTTCCATCGTGACCTCTAACCCTACTTACGTCTTTCACAATGGAGGAAATGTAAATAATCGTGGTGAAAATGGTTTAGCCTTAATTGCTCCTATTGATGTGAATGGAAGAGGTGTTTACAGAATGCGCACACCAAATCCTAATACCAACGTACCTGTAGCCATCCTCACCACTACATCCGCCATCCCTACCTTTACGTTGACCGATGTGACTGGTGGAGGGAGTAACGTGATTTTGAATGGCCCTACGGCTACTCCTCTAGCAAGTAACCCTAGTTTATCTTTAATCTTTACGACACTAGCACGAAGCAGAGAATTCCTTATCGAATCCGATGCTTTCGTTCAGATCGTTATGCGCTCTGGTGCAGGTGGCGGTGGTGGATTGTCCTACATTGCAGGATTTTCTTCTTCCGTGCTTGTAGCAGCCGACGATAATTTCCCTGTTATTCAAGATAATCCTTCTACTTTTAGTCCTTTAAGTAATGATTTTGATGCTGACGGCAATCCCCTTGCTATCTCCAATTTCGACCAGCCTTCTAATGGTTCCGTCGTTGATAACGGTAATGGAACCTTGACCTATATCCCTGCCCCAGGCTATATCGGCCCTGATCAATTCTCCTACACCATTACCAACGGACAAAGCTTTTTCTCTACCGCTACCATATTTCTTGATGTAGCAGCTTTACCCACAGGCATCGTGACGGTATTCGTAGAAGCAACTGCCGATGATCCTGGTTTACAGGCTGATGATGCCTCTTCCGTTACAGGTACACCAGCCCCATTATCCATTAGTCTTGCGGGTTCGCCCGATACCGATGGCAGTGAAAGCTTAGCTATGAATGTATTGATAAGCAATGTTCCTAGTACGCTTAGCTTTAATGTGGGTACAAACAACAACGACGGTACTTGGTCAGTTGCTGTATCTAGTCTAGGAATATTGACGGCAAACTCTACAGTAGCAGGAGATTTTAACTTAATGGCTTCCATAGAAAATACTGACGACCCAGGCTGTGATACCAACAACAATGGCCATCCCATTGATGACATTGATACACAAGTTTTTGAAGATAATTTCACCCTAAATTTTACTTGCGAAGTTCTCATCAACGCAGTCAATGTTACCGATGAAGATTGCCCCGATGCAACAGATGGCGCTATCACAATTGATGCTACTTGCGCAGGTTGTACAGGTCTAGAGTACAGTATTGACGGTGGTCTTAGCTTCCAAGCGACCAATGATTTTGTCAACCTAGAAGATGGTAGTTATGATATCGTAGTTCAAAATACAGGTACTGTAAGCTGTTCGGCTACAAAACAGGCCGTAGTAGCTGCTGGTGTAGATACCGAGCTTCCAATTCCGAACGCTACCCTTTTCGGAATAATAGCTGAATGTTCGATTAGTCTTCCTATTCCTACGGCTACCGACAATTGCGCAGGTACCATTACGGCGACTACCACAGATCCAACAACGTATAATGACCAAGGAACGTACACTATTACTTGGACTTATGATGATAACAACGGCAATGTAGCAACTCAGACACAGACAGTAGTTGTCAATGACGCTACTGCACCAACGCCTGTATGCCAAAGCGTTACGGTTTATTTAGATGCCAGTGGCAATGCTAGCATTACACCAGATGATATTGACAATGGTTCTTCTGATGCTTGTGGGATTGCTTCCATTAGCCTTGATAATGATGCATTTGACTGCACAGACCTATCTTCTACCCTTACCGCTACGCCAATAGATAATGGTGGTATTGACGATGGTGGAATTGATAACGGCGGCATCTATGATGGTGGAACAACGACTCCAATTGATATTAATGCAGGTAATACTATTTATAGTGGTTCTACAACTATAGACTTAGGTACCGTTTATTCTGGCGGCATCGGCACTATCGACTGGAATACTGGCAGTATTGGTACTATTTATACTGGAGGATATACAACGATAGATTTAGGTTCTGGTGGTTTTGAAACTCCTGTTACACCTACCTACTCCTTGACGTCCAATACAGTAGTACTTACCGTTACTGATGTCAATGGCAACAGCTCTACTTGTGCCGCCGCTGTTACTGTACTTGACACTATCGCTCCAGTAGCCAATTGTAATGACATTACTATCGACTTAGTAGACCGCAATACTTACGACTTAACGCTAGCAGATATTGACGCTATCGCAAATGGAAGTAGCGATAACTGTGATTTCTCTTATGAAATTACGAGCGGAACTACTAGCTATGATTGTAGCCATGTTGGCCAAGACTTCGTGGTAACCCTTACGGTAACAGATGATTCTGGAAATGCAAGTACTTGTAGCGCAACGGTAAATATTACCGACGCTAACAGTGTCTGCAATGATCCACCAACTGCCGTTTGTCAAAACATTATCCTTTCTGCGGATGGCAATTGCGCTGCTTCAATTACACCTGCTGATATTGACTTCGGTTCAACTGATCCAGATGCCGATTCCTTGACCTATACTTTAGACCAAAGCGGTCCATTTAGCGTAGGAACGCATGACGTAACGTTGACGGTAAGCGATGGTGAATATACTGACCAATGCATAGCAACTGTAACAGTAGTTGATGATACACCACCAACGGCTTCTTGCCAAGCAGTTACCGTACAATTGGATGCTAATGGAATGGCTACCCTTACTGCTAATGAAGTAGATGGCGGCAGCGAAGATAATTGTGGCATTCAGGACATAACCATCAGCAATGAGTCCTTCGGCTGCGATGCTATTTTACCAAATATCGGTCTTCCTTTCACAGCTACACGAGCAGGACGACAATTTACCATCAGCAATTTTAATGTCGCAGGTAGTGGAACCAATACCACTTATGTAACTCCAGGAAGCACGGTATCTGTTTCGCTAAATTGGAATTCTACCTACAACTCTAACTACTGCCCAGGTTGTATCCAACAGTTTTATGTAGGTATTGGAACAGGAAGCACCGAATGTTTATATTCAGGAAATACGGCTAGCCCTCGTTCCGGTGCTAAAAACTTTACCTTCACAGCTCCTACAACAGAAGGAACGTACTACTTCCAATTCAGCGCTAGCCTACAATACGACTGTATCCCCCCTTCTAGCTATCCTAATACTAAAGAAGGCGCTATTGGAGCCATCATAGTGACCAATACACCTCCTAGTACCGTATTGACGGTGACCGATTTAGCAGGAAATAGCTCGACTTGTGCTGCACCAGTACGTGTAGAAGATAATTTGCCTCCTACGGCGCTATGCAAGGACATTACTGTTCAGTTAGATGCCAATGGCGCTGCTACTATTGCTGCGGAAGACGTAGATAATGGAAGTACCGATAATTGTGGCATTGAAAGCATGACGCTAAGTCAAAGTAGTTTTACTTGTAATGAAACAGGCGAACAAACCGTAATCCTTACTGTAACTGATTATGCTTGCAATGTCGCTACTTGTGCCGCTATTGTAACTCTAGTAGATGACATCGCCCCTACCATAACGACTAACGCTTCAAACTTGACCGTAGAATGTGATGGACAAGGAAATACAACCGACTTACAAGCATGGTTAGACAGTAATGGTGGCGCCGTAGCTTCCGACGCTTGTGAAACGACTTGGGCCAATGATTTCTCCTCCTTAAGCGACCTTTGTGGTACTACAGGAGCCGCAACGGTTACTTTTACCGTAGAGGATGCTTCCGGCAATTCCAGTACGACTTCGGCTACCTTCACCATTGAAGATACCACTGCTCCTGAGCTGGAATGTCCTAGTGACATTACCACTTGTGCAGACCAAAATCTAGTATCGGGTGCCGTAATTACTTGGGCAATTCCTACACCTTCTGACCTTTGTAGTCAGGTGACGACAACTTCTAGCCACAATTCTGGCGATACCTTCCCTCTAGGAATGACGACAGTTACTTACACGACGACGGATGCTTGTGGAAATGTTTCTACTTGTAGCTTCAATGTAACCGTACAAGAACTACCAGAGGTAAGTATCTCAGAATCAGAGTTGCCTATCTACTGCCAATCCAACTCCGTAATCTTAACGGCTGACGTTTCATCCAATGTCGGTGGCATTAGCTATGCTTGGTCTACAAATGAAACAACCGAAGAAATTCAGGTTTCTGACAGCGGTGTTTACTCCGTAACGGTAACAGATGCAAATGGTTGTACTAGAGAGACAAATTACAATCTAACTATTGATTATGGTAGTTTATTGTCTGCTTATACCCTACTGGCCACCAAAGAAATCCACTTACACGGTGAAAACGAAGTTCTAAATGGTGGTGTCGGCGCCTTCGACCCGAAAGGAAAAATCAAAGTACACGATAACTCTGAAATCATTGGCGCAACGACTTTTGTACAAGGCACCGACGTTGACATCAAGAACGGTAGCCAAGTAGCAACCGTCATAGATGCAGAACCTAACGTAATGCTTCCACCATTCGAAGTCAATCCTTATAACGATGGAAATGACCTTACCGTTCAGGCTAATGCCAATGTTGTTTTGACTGACCAAATCTACGGTAAAGTAGAAATCAAAAAAGGAGCTACCGTTACCTTCACGGAAGGCGATATTTATATCGAAGAATTGAAGACGAAAGAAGATGTAACGATTAAATTCTCAGGTTGTACCTTTATCCGAGTACAAAAGAAGATGACCATTTACAAAGACAATGTCATCAATCCTGACAACTATCAAGTCCAGTTTTACAATGAAGACAAAGTAGAAGTCAAGGAAGGAAGTCTAGTCAATGCAAGCATCTACGCCCTTGATAAAGACATTCATGTGAAAGGAAAAAGCAACAATCCAACGTACATGAATGGCCAATTCATCGCGGAGAAAATCAAGAGTGATCATAACGTGATTTGGGATTGGAGTACCACTTGTGAGGAATCATGTGTCCCTAGCGAATTACCGGTATCCAATAGCTGTGACTGTGATGAAGGTATCGCAAGCTTAAGCGTCGTTTACCTTGGCCCTGCGGGAGCTACCGTAGAAGTTTATTACGATAATAATACGCTACTGAGCAGCTTTAGCAACGTACAGCCTGGAGATACCTTAACCGTAACCGCTGCATCTGCTGGCGAAGCATCACTTGATAAATACACCAAGTTTTATGTGAATGGAGGAAAATACCGCAAGTTCAAAACGGAGTGTAAATATGCTGATGACCTACTAGGCCAAACGCAAGATGAGTTTACCGCAATAGAGTGGGTCGAAGTGAACGGCAATGCTTGTTCTCAGACTGTTCCACTACCATTTACAAGAGTGAACACAGACGAAAACGCCATGAATCTAGAGGATAAGGATCTAAACATTTTAGACATCAACCTCTTCCCGAACCCTGCTGTTGATTATGTGAACGTCGATTTAGCGGCTTACGAAGGCAAAGCGGTTACTTTACAGGTACAAGATTACCTTGGCCGCGTGATTCTCCAACGTGAAATCGAGCAAGTCAATGCATCTCCTGTTCGATTGGATTTACAGAATCCTAGTAATGGGATGTATGTCGTGAGTGTTCACGCTGAGGGAGTAGCGCCACAGGCCATTAAGTTTTTGGTGGCTAGGAAGTGATTTAGTAAGGGGTGAGACAAGGCTAGTGGTTGAGACAAGGCATGCCTTGTCTGTACTAATGCCTTAATTTTTAGAGCGATGTCGGCTTTGATCGACATCGCTTTTTTTGATTTCTAATCTTCCACAAAGGCGAGCTGTGAACCTTGTGGGAAGGTTTGGGGAGGAGCAAGGTTGAGAGGTCTTATTTCAGTTTTAAGCGAGGTTAATATCTGTCGATTTTTTCACTAAATCATTCACGCTTAAATTCTTTCCAAATTCCATAACCAGAAGTTGTTCTAGCACCTGTACCTAAATTCTCTAAGGCTTCTTTTAAAAAAAATTGAGCTACCTCAAAAAGTGTTGTACAGCCTTTATCCTTAAATTCTTTTGTAGAAACTTTCATTTCTTTCAATTCTCCGAGTAAGAACTGATAGGACGTACCAACCACCGTCAAAAAAGGAATTGGATTCGGTTGGTCATAATCTACAGGTGCTTTTTCTCCATTTTCTGACTCTATAAAGCCTTTATAATGAGGAGTAATAATATCAGTTTCTACAGTCGGGGATTCCATAGGTATCGCATCACAAAAGATAATCGTACCTTTAAAATCTTTTCCTAGTCCACTAAATTCTATATTTTCTTCCTTGTTTTTTATTTCTTTATTGCCCCCAAAAAGCAAGCAGAAATCTATGTTT
>JAHDHB010000106.1:0-2724 GCA_020631545.1 Saprospiraceae bacterium
ATCGTTTAATTTTTTAGCAAAAAAAATGGGGTATTTTGAAGAGTGCCATACCTGTCAACTCCTCTTCAAAAACACGGTGTATGACTCAAGAAGCATGAAGTATATTATTCCCTAACAACTAATCATTTACGCAGCTAGGTGTTCATTGTTCTTACCTCATAAATCGTATTTTTTCATTACGAGCTTAACTATAGCCTTCTCTCTCGAAATATTCATTCGGTATTGAGATGTTAAAATTATCTGGGCCTACGGCCATCTCTAATTTCTTGACTATCCGATCCATATTATCAAAAGGGCCAACGATAAAATGAGGTATTCCTTCCACTCCAAATTCGATATCTAAGTAGTCAATATCTTCCACATCATCGAGCATGTATTCAGAGTGCTTGAAATCTTTGTGCGGTGAAAAACCAAGGTCTTCAGCATATTCAACAGCCCCGTAAATAATATTTTGAGCAAGAATAGGTTCACAAGGAATTAACTTATCATCATCTAATCCATATTCTATACGCTCAACAAATTCCTGAAATTCAAATTGATCCATATTGGTTTTCACTCCAGTATTCTTTACGCCTAGGCAAAAAATATCCACCAAGTAAAAACCCATTGCATACTCGCCTCCTGCCATCTTACGACTAACGACGATGGAGGCCATACCTGACTCTTTCCAAGTCTCAGAAATATAACACTTGGAGAAGGGAAGCGACCGCGCATATTTGCGGATATAGTTCTCTGGTTTTATAGATTTGGGTTTCGAGTTGTTTGGTTTTTTCTTTCGTTTAGATTTGTTCTTTGCCATAAGTTGATTTTTTTAGTCAAAAATGGATAAAATCTAGGGCAAAGATACGGCAACTGGTTTATTATTAGTTACAAATTGGATAAAAACACCTTTAGTTTCTCATCAACGCCCCAAGAAGTTGCCCCCCATTGCTAGTAGAACCTCAAAAACTACCGCCTTTTCTAGTACAGGACAGGGAAAAAAACATCAACTTTAAGTGAGAAGAGAAAGGGGAGTTTCAACAATATTGGTAATTTTACGTGATGAATTTAATGTTCATTTACGAATAAAAGCTTAAATTATGGCACGCTCAACTTCTAAAATACCTGTTGATAAAAGACACTGGCTCTTTGGTTCTATTAGAGAATTTGCAGCATCTCCCTTGGAATTTATGGAAGACTTGCATGTAAAACATGGTGAACTTTGCCTCCTTGACTTAGTCATTAACAAGCTAATTGTCACTTCTAGCCCCGAGGTGATGCGTCATATTTTTCAAACGAATCACAAGAATTATATCAAGGATAAGGCTTACCAGCAATTGAAGTTGGCGCTAGGGAATGGCTTGTTGATCAATGAGGGCGAATCTTGGAAAAAGCAACGCCGCTTGGCTCAACCTGCTTTTTACAAAAAACGTTTGGAGGGTCTTTTTCAGGATATGGTGGGCATTTCGGAAAAATACTGTAATCGTTTAGAAAAACAAAGAGGTGCAGAAGAACCAGTAAATATGTTGAGCGAGATGATGCACCTTACTTCAGACATCGTAATGAGTACGCTTTTGGGGAGTGTGATGGAAAGCGATAAGGAGGAGATTGAACATGCTATAAGCGAAGCTCAAAAATACATCATGACTAGAGTTCGGCATCCTTATGCCATTCCCTTTTTGCACTTGTTTGGATCGCACTATAGGTTTCGGAAAAATATAAAGAATTTTGACCGCCATATTCTTGCCGTTCTTGCTCAGCGAAGGCAAGAGGGTAACGTGGATCATAAAGACTTGCTTTCTATGCTTATGGATGCGAAGGATGAAGAAGGAAGTTCGATGAGCGACCAGCAATTGAGGGATGAAGTGACGACGATTTTTGTGGCGGGACATGAGACGTCTGCCAATGCGCTTACTTGGACGTTCTATTTGTTGTGCCAACATCCTGACATCTACCAGAAGGTCAAAAAGGAGGTACGAGAAGTACTTGATAATCGTTTGCCCAACTTTGAGGATATCCGCGAATTGACTTACTTGAGGATGGTGGTTGACGAGTCGATGAGGCTATATCCTCCAGCACATGCGGTCGGTAGGGAAAATCTTGAGGAGGATGAATTATTGGGCTACCACATTCCTAAAAACAGTATGATTTTTAGTAGTATTTGGACCTTGCACCGCAGGGCCGACCTGTGGGAAAATCCAACGCAGTTCGATCCTGAGCGATTTCGCCCTGAACGTGTGAAGGAACGACCGAAATTTCATTATCTCCCTTTTGCTGCTGGGCCTAGGATGTGTATTGGCAATAATTTCGCTTTGATGGAAATCACCTTAATCCTTGCGATGATGATGCAGCGTTTTGACTTTGTTTTGGATAAGGAACATCCTGTGGTCTTGGAACCTTTGGTTACCTTACGGCCTAAATATGGCATGAAGATTTGGATACGATGATTTTGGGTGTGAGTGTGTGTCGAGAGTGTGTGTCGAGAGAGGGAGTGTGAGTGTGTCACCTTGCTGCTTTGAAATTGTGGCGGGACTTCAGGAGCGATGCCCGCTAGCCTTCTGGGAGGGCAACCACAAGGATTTGCCCCTACTCTGGAAATAGATTTTAGTTTTCAGGGTACTTCCTTCTAGAGGTTATCACTTCATTTTTAGCGTCCTAGAGGACTCCTTGCCACTGAAACCTGTAGGGGAAATCCCTTGTGGTTGCCCTCTAAACACCTGTTTTATTAAGGGTGAAATCCCTTGT